>JAEYXG010000129.1 GCA_023428585.1 Bacteroidota bacterium | reverse complement strand
GGGTATACCTTATTCTTGGAACTGTAGTTGATGATTTCGGCTATCCGTCAGTTGAAGCACAGCGAATGGCAAAGCTTCCTCCCCAGCCTGACCCCCGATACAGATGATGAAGAAACTGATGTATTATAATTATTTGAGTTAAGGGCAACTGATGTATTAAAGGTATTTACGTTAAAGAAAACTGCTGTATTACACGTATTTGCGTAAAGTTGAAATGAGCTCTTCCTTCCTTATGGGCTTGGCAATATAATCGTTGCAGCCGGCTTCACGGCTACGTTCACGTTCACCCATCATGGCAAAGGCAGTCTGCGCTATTATTGGCAGTTCAGGCCTGAACTTCTTGATCTCCTGTGTGGCTTTGTAGCCATCAAGAACCGGAAGTTCAATATCCATCAGAATAAGATCAATTGATTTATCCTTTTTTGCAATCTCTATGGCCTTCAAACCGTTATTGGCTCTCTGGATCTTGCAATTCATCTTTTGCAACAGGGAGCTAAGATAGAAGTAGTTGGTATCAACATCTTCCACAATGAGTATGTTCTTTCCCAATAAGTCAAATGCCAACTTGGCATCCTCGCCGGTTTCCTGCTTTTCCTTCGATACATGCCGTGCACCCAATCGTAGCGGCAGGTTAAAGAAGAATGTTGAGCCCTCACCCGGAATGGAATCTACCCAAATAGCTCCACCAAGCATCTCAACAAGATTCTTTGATATGGTAAGTCCTAATCCGGTACCCGACAGGTTTCGTGAAATCGCCTCCTGTACCTGTCCAAATCTTTCAAAAATCAGTTTCTGCTTATCCGCTGCAATGCCAATACCTGAATCTCTGACGAAGAACTCAATGGAGCCTGATTTGATCTGGTATCCGAATTCTATGAAACCTTCATCAGTAAACTTGACGGCATTGCCTATCAGGTTATTAAGTATCTGTTTGAGCCTTGTACAATCGGTTTGCAATGCAAAATCACTCTCGGGATGCCCAAGTTGGACATACAGGTTAAGATGCTGCTTTTTCTGACGAACAAGTTCCTGCTTGAAATAGGTTTCCAGATCAGAGATCATTTCATTTACAAGACAATCAGAATAATCAAACTTTAATTGTCCGGCTTCAATCTTTGATATATCAATAATGTCATTTATCAGCCTTAACAAGTTATCACCACTTTTGATGATTACTTCCAGAAATCGGTTTTTCTGTTCCCTGTTAAGGTCAGTGTCCTGCAGCATTTCGGCAAAGCCCACTATTGCATTCATGGGAGTCCTGATCTCATGCGACATATTGGAGAGGAACAAGCTCTTCAATCTATCAGATTCTTCAGCCTTTCTCTTGGCTTCCTGCAATGTTTCTTCAGCTTTAAGCCTATAGAGGCCCAAGGCAAACATATTGATGAACCGTTGACTTATGGCAATGGTTTCAGATGTATAATCTTCATCAGCATTACCAATTATCAATAAACCGGTCAACTTTTTATTTGTGAATGCCGGTACACTGATAATCCTATTGATGGTAATTTCGTCATCATGAAAACCGGGTAGTATGATGGAAGTTTCTTCATTCAGCACATAAGGTTGCGAAGACTCCAGAAGCCGGTTAAGAAATGCGAATTGCTTAACAGTATAATTATCAGGATGAACAGTTAATGTTTCATCCTCATTATCATGATTGAAGAGGGTGAAACCATTTCCACTTTCATCAGGTGAATAAATGACAGAGAATTTACTTCCAGACAAAGTCTTGACAAATTCCTGCACCAGTCTTGAAACATGCAAAGGTGTCACGGTGTCCTTTAACAACTCCATACTGATCTGGGCTATTGCTTCGCTAGTATTAAGCTCTTTAGTAAGATTAATTTCGGCAAGCCGACCTTCTGATATATCCGTAATAAAACCGCCCAAACTAACTACCTGATCATATTGATCGTAAGTAGCCTTACCCTTTTCAGATACCCATTTTACCTTGCCTTGTTTGGTAATTATACGGTACTGCAAGTCATAGTGGCGTTTTCGTTTTATAGCATGCTGTATGTTATCCCATACCATCTGTTTGTCGTCAGGATGAATTAGGTCGCCATAATGGATTTTATTATTATTCACAAGATCGGCTGTTGAATAACCGGTGAGTGCCTTGCAACCAACACTGGCAAACTCAATTGTCCAGTTCGTTTCATTCAGACACCTGAAAACCATGCCGGGTAAATTGGAAAAAAGATCCTCCAGTATACTTCTATAGTTTTCAATCTCTTGTTTGCTGGTGATTTCATTGGTTAGATCCTGGTAATAAAGCAAAACGGAATGCTTGCCACTCTTTCGTGATACAACCGGGAAACCATTGATCTCATAGTAATGCTTATATCCTTCGCGGTCAGTATATTCATGTGACTCTACAAAGGGTACCATCATATTCCGCATCGTTTCAAGAAAGACTTTATAGGGAACTGCGCTATCAACAAGAAAAGGCATATTCTCTAGGCTCTCACTATGGATTAACTTGCTTTCGAGTTCCAGATGAGCCTTATTGCGAAGGATATAGACTTTATTATCAATATCAACAATGCAAAAGGGGAATTGTGAGGTATTAATAATGGCTTTGAATATCTCATTATCAGGATTTTCAGCAAAATCAACAAAGGCTGCCAGATGATCAGACTCATTCCGTACCATTTTCAGGCTGATAAGATATCCATTTCCTTTCAATGACGTGAAAGTGAGTGATAAGCTATCAGGTTCAGGGATGTTTGTCGAATCAACAGGCTTATTTTCATCGTCAATAAGCTCTGCCTTGAAAACATTTGATTCTGCAATCAAAGCATTAAAACCAGTAATGTCTTCAATAATTTGCACGTGGAAAATATTCAATACGCTTTTTCCCTTGATATCATTTGGTAAATCCAGTTCATTACCAAGCTGCGCAGTATAGTCAATGATGACCAGTTCTTTATCAACAACAATATATGAAGCCGGTAATTCATTGAATGCCAGCTGATATAATGATGGGAAAATGCCACCTTTGTTATCTATATCCATATAGTTGATAATTACGCCTTCATCATTGGGTAAAACACTGCAATTTACATTATTTCTTTAATACAGGCGCATTTAAGTAAATAAAGGAGTCCATCATAGCATCACTTTCGGACATCATATGTTACCTTCAATTGAGCAAATTTACTGAATTTGATTTAAAAAATTATGCAAACCTTTCAGGAGTGACGAAAAAATGAAATAATTTTGCACCCGAATTCTTCAGGGCAGGGTTAAATTCCCGATCGGCGGTATAGTCCGCGACTCTAAATAATAATTTTAGACTGAACCGGTTTGATTCCGGTACCGACAGTAAAGTCTGGATGGAAGAAGTGATTCATATATTGATTGGTGGGCTTTATAGCCACACTTTGATCTATTTGGCAAAGCCTGTCCTGAGGTTTTCTTTTGGTATATATTATATTAACCTTTGGACACCATGATCAAGAAATTATCATTACTGGCAGGTTTACTCCTCTCTATCTCAATCTTTTCTGCCGCACAATCAACATTCAGGGGACAAGTACTTGACGAAGACTCCGGTTATCCTATACCCGGGGTCAATATACTTATTGATTCCATTCAAAAGGGTACTATCACTGATGAATCAGGACATTTTACTTTACATCTTGATGAAGGTCAATATAGGTTAATAGTCAGCTATATAGGTTATGAAACATGGACCGGCTACATCAATGTATCATACAACCAGAAATTCATTAGAATCAAGTTGAAGCCCAACATAACCGGCCTGGATGAGGTTACAATCCTATCAAATTATGCACGAGAAAGAGAAACCCCGGTTGCCATGAGCAATATTAAACCTGCCATAATTGAACAGCAGATGGGCAACCAGGATTATCCTGAACTTATGAAGATGGTTCCCGGCGTATATGCCACAAAATTAGGCGGAGGAACCGGAGATGCAAGAATAAGTATCAGGGGATTTCAACAAGAGAATATTGCATTGTTATTGAACGGAGTACCTGTAAGCAGCGTTGAAAATGGCTTGGTATACTGGTCAAACTGGGCCGGATTGGGCGATGCAACCCAAACCATCCAGGTACAGAGAGGTCTGGGAGCTTCTCGCGTTGCCCTTAATTCTGTTGGTGGCACTATTAATATAATTACCAAGTCAACGGAAGCTAAAAAAGGTGGAAGCATTCGTTTCTCAATGAGTGATTACGGCAATCATAAAACAACCCTTTCCTTGTCGACGGGTAAAATGGATAATGGTTTTGCCATAACTTTTTTGGGATCACACACACAAGGCCCCGGATATATAGATGCAACCAATGTAAACTCATGGGCCTGGTTTCTTACTATAAGCAAACAGATAAGTGACCGGCAATCAATTGTATTTACAGGATTAGGAG
>JAEYXG010000116.1 GCA_023428585.1 Bacteroidota bacterium | reverse complement strand
TAATTGATAATCAAATATTTGATTTCTGCTGTTTTTTGGTTATATTTGTACTGCTAAACAATTAATAACAATTTATTATGCCTTCCGGTAAAGTTAAATTTTTCAATGAGCGTAAAGGCTTCGGCTTCATTGTTGACGATGAAACCCAACACGATGTTTTTGTCCACGCAACCGGACTCCCATAAAAAGTACGTCAACACGACCTGGTGACCTATGAGGTTACTGAGGATAAAAGAGGCAAAAAGGCCGTAGATGTGAAAAAAATATAGTCTGGCATTAAACTAGTCTTTGCACAAGAGCTTCCTTTCAATGGAGGCTCTTTCTTTTAAATTATACTACACCCAACATTCAAATATGATTCATCGGAATCTTGAATCATTTATTAAATTCCATCACTTTATCAGCCAGTGATGACAAATTGCCAAATGAAAGCTGATTGCGAAATAGTATCTTTGCAAAATGAACTATCTGCTGATTGAGAACTTAAGTAAGTCATACGGGGAAAAGGAATTATTCAACAATATAACCTTCGGCATTGATGAAGGCAGTAAAGTAGCTCTCATTGCCCGTAACGGAGCCGGCAAAAGTTCTTTGCTCAACATCATTGCAGGAAAGGATCTCCCGGATTCGGGTGCAGTTACTTTTCGAAAAAACATAAGGTGGTCGTATTTGCCTCAGAACCCTCTTCTTAATGAGGACAAAACAGTATTCGATATCTTATTCCACTCTGACAATGAGTTCATGCGTTCAATCAGGGACTATGAGCTAAGTCTTAAACGACTTCAGCATGATGATTCCCCTGAGGCCCATAAGTTCCTGGAATTAGCTTGAAATGAAATGGAAAGAGTTGGCGGCTGGGACTATGAAAATAAGATCAAGGAAATTCTCAATAGGTTCAAGATCATTGATCTTGATCAGCGCGTGGGTGAATTATCGGGTGGACAACGAAAGAAGATATCACTTGCCAAAGCCCTGCTTGAAGAAACCGACTTGCTAATATTGGATGAGCCAACAAACCACCTCGATATAGAGATGATTGAATGGTTGGAAGAATATCTTTCAAGACAAAGTCTCAGCTTGCTAGTAGTAACTCATGATAGATATTTCCTTGACAACGTATGTGATGAAATACTTGAACTGGATAATAACAAAATTTATCGGTATAAAGGAGACTATGCATATTTTATAGAAAAGAAAGCTGAAAGAGAAGCTATTGAGTTAACCGAAGTAGAAAAAGCCCAGGGTATGTTCCGAAAGGAATTGGAATGGATGCGCCGTATGCCCCAGGCAAGAACCACCAAATCAAAAGCACGAATTGACAATTTTTATGAAATACAGGAAAAAGCCAATAAATCTTTAGAAAAAGCTGCCGGACCACTTGAAGTAAAGATGAGCCGTATTGGAGGTAAAGTGCTTGAAATGAATAATGTTTTCAAGTCGTTCGGCGAGAATAAACTCATTGAAAACTTCTCTTATATTTTCAAAAAAGGTGAAAGAGCAGGTGTGCTTGGAAAAAATGGATCAGGAAAATCAACATTCTTAAACTTAATAACCGGTCAACTTTCACCTGATATGGGGAAGATCTCAACCGGACAAACAATTGTCTTTGGTTATTACTCACAGGAAGGGTTTCAGCCACAGGAGGACAAGCGTGTTATTGATATAGCCAAGGATATAGCGGAACAAATACCAATTGGGAAGAAGTATATGTCGGCTTCTGCATTTCTGGCACACTTTAATTTCCCACATACACTTCAGTACAACTATTTTTCAAATCTCAGCGGTGGTGAAAAAAGGAGATTGTTTCTGCTGATGCAGCTACTTAAAAATCCCAACTTTTTAATTCTTGATGAGCCTACAAATGACCTGGATATATACACTTTAAATTTGCTGGAAGATTTCCTGGTCAATTTTGGAGGTTGTTTACTGGTGGTTTCACATGACAGGTATTTTATGGACAAATTAGTTGACCATGTATTTGTTTTCGAAGGCAAAGGCAAGATCAAAGATTATTATGGGAACTATACAGAGTACTACAGAATAAAACTGGCGGAAGAAGCCAGGGCCGTTTCTAAAAAAAATGCTCAGACTCCTGTTAAGAAGCCAAAAGATGAAAATGATTCCAATAAAGCTAGAAAACCAACTTATAAAGAGAAAAAGGAGTACGAAGAGTTAGAACAGGAAGTTCAGTTCCTGGAACAGCAAAAGGAAGCTATAATGGAACGAATGAACAGTGGTATCTGTACAAATGAAGAATTGTCAACCCTTGCCAAGGATTATGCAGTAATGGAGCAACTAATAAACTCGAAAACCGACCGTTGGCTGGAACTCAGTGAATTGTTTATGAATTTAACATAACCGGCATCACAAGCATAAGGATATCCTCCGCTTTATTCTCGCCATCTACCGGCCGCAATATACCTGCACGATTTGGCGCCGACAGTTCCAAACGAACGTTTTCAGTGCTAAGGTTAACCAGCATCTCAATAAGAAACCTTGAGTTAAAGCCAATTTCCATATCCTCCCCTGAATAGTTGCAACTCAAACGTTGACGTGATTCATGAGCAAAATCGATGTCCTCAGCATCAACGAACAGCTCTTGGCCGGAGATAGTCAACCGGATTTGATTGGTTGATTTATTGGCAAAGAAAGATCCTCTTTTTAAAGTAGTAATAAACGACAGTCTGTCAACTATAAGTGTATTAGGGTTATCTGTTGGAATGACTGCTTCATAATTAGGATACCTACCTTCAATCAGGCGACAGAAAAGGTCAATATTATTAAATTTAAAGCGAGCATTCTTCTGATTATATGAAATAGCTATTGGCGTATCATTGGCAACAAGAATATTCTTCAGCTGATTCAGTGGTTTCTTTGGCATTATGAAGGAAACTGTATTATCAGCACTTGCATCCGTTCGTTTATACTTTACTAATTTATGAGCATCAGTTGCAACAAAGATTATGGAATCAGGCGCCAGATCGCAATTAACACCTGACATTGCCGGGCGTAAATCATCTGATCCAGTTGCAAAAATAGTTTTATTGATACCAGATAGAAGCACCTCAGAGGTCAAAGAAAAACCTCATGTTTCTTCCAATACAGGAACCCTTGGAACTGTCACTAATACACATCTGACGAT
>JAEYXG010000088.1 GCA_023428585.1 Bacteroidota bacterium | reverse complement strand
GGCCTCTGATCCGTAACGTCCATTCAAAAAGTCAACGCATTGTTGCATTACAGCTTTCCTTTTTTCAAAAATGTCTCGGCTATGATCACGAATAATATACTGAATAAATGACTTTTCCACTGAACCTTCCATTTTTACCAGATGGTAGAATCCTTCATAGTCTTGAGTGAATTCAGGTCGTTCAAATACAGGTAAAAGAGCATTCAGCTCCATTGCCATCAATAGTGCATTTTGCATTTTCCCTTTTGCATATCCGGGATGAATATTTCTTCCCTGGATGTTGATTTTAGCACTTGCAGCATTAAAGTTCTCATACTCCAGTTCTCCAATTTCTCCGCCATCCATAGTATATGCCCAATCGGCTGCAAATTTTTTCACATCAAAATGGTCTACTCCTCTGCCTATTTCTTCGTCAGGTGTGAAGCCAATTTTTATTGGACCATGTTTGATTTCGGGATGTTTCACCAGGTATTCAATCGCTGTCATTATCTCTGTAACGCCGGCTTTGTCATCCGCACCCAGAAGGGTTGTGCCGTCGGTCACAATCAACGTCTGCCCTTTATATTGTTTCATCTCAGGGAAATCCTTTACGGAAAGTGTGAGGTTCAGCTCTTTATTGAGTATAATGTCACTTCCATCCCAGTTTTCAACAAAACGGGGTTTTACATTATCACCCGGCATATCAGGGCTTGTATCTGCATGGGCAATAAAGCCGATAACCGGACCGGTTTTACCGTTATTTGCAGGCAGAGTAGCCATCACATAACCATTCTCATCTATAGAGGCGTCAGTTAATCCAAGTTCATACAATTCATCCCGTAGCAACTGAAGCAGAACCAGTTGTTTGGCAGTACTCGGACATGTGTCTGAGTTCTCGTCACTTTGTGTATCAAGTGCAATATACCTCAGAAATCTATTCTTAATATCTTCTTTCATAATTGTCTCCAATATTTTACTCTTCTTTTTTAGCACGTAAAGTCTCCCAGATCATATAACCGCATAATATCATAAACATACCAAGAGCCAGAATCTCGGCAGTATGGCTTGCGAACCAGGTGGCGTTGACATAATTAATATTTCCAAACCTAAGCATGGCGCTAACCACGCCCATCAGTGCACCTCCGGCAATAAACCCCGATGCTATCAAAGTACCTCTTTCACGTCGTGCATTATTGAGTGCTGCATCTTTTGAGCGGGTGCTTACAAACCATGAGATGATACCACCAACAAGCAGAGGTGTATTTAGTTCCAGAGGAATGAACATTCCCAATGAAAATGCCAATGCGGGAACACCTATCATAGTAAGAATAAGTGCGAGAAATGCTCCTCCTCCATATAATAGCCATGGGGCGGCTTTACCTGACATCATCGGCTCGATTACGGCTGCCATGGCATTTGCCTGAGGTGCTACAAGGGCTCCGGGACCTGAAAAGCCATAGGTTTTGTTTAGTACAATGATGACTCCACCTACGGTTGCGGCTGATACCAATGTGCCCAGGAATTTCCAGGTCTGTTGTTTATAAGGTGAACTCCCCAGCCAATAACCAATCTTCAGGTCTGTAATAAAACCTCCTGCCATTGAAAGTGCTGTGCAAACGACACCACCAATAATTAAAGCTGCTATCATACCACTTGTTCCTGATAATCCTGCCGATACCATTACCAATGAAGTTATGATTAAAGTCATCAGTGTCATTCCTGATACAGGATTTGTTCCTACAATAGCAATGGCATTGGCGGCTACTGTTGTAAAAAGGAAGGCTATGATCATTACAATCCCAAGTGCTATTAATGCCTGGGTTAAATTATGAATAACTCCAAACATGAAGAATATGAATATTACTATTGCAGTAGCAAGTATGCCGAAGAGAATAATTTTCATCGGAAGGTCGCGTTGTGTGCGTTTTGTTTCCTTATCCACTTTATGCTTACCGCTAAGTTCACTCACTGCCAGGCCAAAGGCATCCTTAATGATCTTGCTGGAGCGTATTATTCCAACCACCCCTGCCATTGCAATTCCACCAATACCAACCTGACGTATATAGTTTCTGAAGATCTCCTCGGCCGACATATCGCCGAGCATCTTTGTAATATTCGCTCCAACGGCTATAGTCTGTCCATCAGCAAAATAAGAAACAATGGGGATGAGAACAAACCAGCTGACGAATGATCCTGCACAAATAATGGCAGCGTACTTCAAGCCTACAATATAGCCAAGCCCGGTAACAGCTGCGCCAATATTCATCTTGAATACTATCTTATATTTATCAGCTAGCATTTCACCGGCAGGGATCACTCTTGTTGTGAACACCTCACTCCACCAACCAAAGGTTGCTATAATGAAATCATAAATACCACCAATGAGGCCTGCTACTAAAAGTAGCCGTGCCTGATTACCTCCCTTTTCCCCTGATACAAGCACCTCTGTTGTGGCGGTTGCTTCCGGAAATGGGTATTTGCCATGCATCTCCGAAACAAAATACTTTCTAAACGGTATCAGAAACAGGATACCTAGAAATCCCCCTAATAATGATGACAGAAATACTTGGTAAAACTGTGCCTCCAGATTAAGAATATATAAAGCTGGCAAGGTAAATATTGCTCCTGCAACGATTACTCCTGAACTGGCACCAATTGATTGAATGATGACATTCTCTCCTAAGGCGTTCTTACGCTTTGTGGCTGATGATAAACCAACTGCAATAATTGCTATGGGAATGGCAGCTTCAAATACCTGCCCAATTTTTAATCCGAGGTAGGCTGCTGCTGCTGAGAATATTATTGCCATCAACAAACCGGTCAATACTGATCGAAAGTTAACTTCCGGATGTATTTTATCAGGTGACATGATTGGTTTGTACTCTTCACCGGGTTTTAACTCAGAATAGGCGTTTTCTGGTAGCCCCTTGATTTCTTGTTTCTCTGCTGACATAGAATCAATGTTTATTGTTTAGGCAAATGTAAAAAATTTGCGTGTTCGAACATTTACTTGGCGAATTGTTATACTTTAACTGATAGTTAGAAGCTTAATCGTTTTTTTTGAGTGAGAAATAAATATTTAAATAACTTTGGAGTGAATTTTATGAGCATTTTTCCTCTATTTTCTACTTTTTCAAATGAAAAAACTACTACTTTTCACTACATTACTTCTAATTACTTCTACTTGCTTTTCGCAGAAGGAGGCGCTAACCTGGTTTTTTGGCAATAAAATCAGGTTGAATTTTCATGCCGGAGGCGAATTCCCTCAACAGTTCTTCCCCAGCTCTATGATTGCCAGAAACGGAAGTTTCTGTTTATCGGATAAGGTGTCCGGACAACCCATTTTTTATAGCAATGGTGAATATGCATGGAGTGAAGGTCATGTGCCAATGCCCAATGGGTCAGAGATCTATGGTACAGCATTGAACCAACAGCCGGGTATTGCCTTTGAAGTTCCCGGCACAACCAATAAGTACTATATCTTCACTAATGGGAATCTGGATCATCCGGGTTGTTACTATTCTGTTATTGACATGTCATTAAACGCCGGATTGGGTGATGTTATTCCTGACCAAAAGAACATTAGGCTTGCAGGCATTGATGCTGCCCAGGGTGTTATCATGGCTACCAGGCACCCTGATCATAAATCCTATTGGGTTGTTTTCCGGTCAATCCGTGAACCTAATAACCTATATGCTTACTTTGTTGATGAAGATGGAGTAAGTACAGAACCGGTAATATCTGAATGCCTTACATCTCACGGATACAACGAATACAGCATGTCGAAATTTTCACCTGATGGGAATTTCTATTGTTATACTTCCTCTAACTGGAACATGGAGGAGGAGCGCACTTATGAGCTCTATTCGTTTAATGATATGACCGGGCAGTTTAGTGGTATGTTTTTATTTAAGGGATTACCTGACAAACCTGAGGAGTATGATCTTGAACATAGGAGTAATGGAATAGAGTTTTCTGCCGATTCAAAATATCTCTATTCTGCTATTCAGGCTGTGGAACCTGGTGAACCCCCCACTCCAAAACAGTATATCGTTCAATTTGACATGAACAGAACTGGCGGGTTTGAACAATTTGAAGCTTCTGAAAAGCTTATTCATCAAAAGGACATCCTCGATTCATACTGTCAGATGCAATTGGCCAGAGATGGCCGCATTTACATTGCCCATGATGAAAATAAGGGAAATAAGAAGTTGTCTCGAATATACTACCCTCATAAACTTAATACAGATTGTGATTTCAGAGACGATGAGATTAATCTGAGTTCCTCAAGTGAGAGTACCTTTGGACTGCCGGTTTTTGTTCCTTCTTACTTTAACAGGTTTGATTGGCTTGGAAATTGTTTTCCTGACAGTACCTATTTTAAATCAAATTTCCACCCGGCCCCTTATGCCATTTCATGGGATTTTGGTGATGGCTCTCCTACCTCATCTGAATTTAATCCTGCACATAAATTCCCTGCTCCCGGCACTTATACCGTTATTGCCACCGCTCAATATCCGCGCGAAGAGGTGGAGGTTGTTTCACGTGAAGTAACTATCGTTGCTTATCCTCAATTCAATTTGGGTCCCGACTTCTCTGTTTGTCCGGGAACTGATACACTTATCAATGTCGGATTGGTGCTTGGTGC
>JAEYXG010000081.1 GCA_023428585.1 Bacteroidota bacterium | reverse complement strand
CTGGTATTGCACTGAAGAATTAAACCGGGATCTTTTTCAATTCCATATTTTAATAGAGCACTCAGGTATCCTTCAAGCCTTAGCTTGCCAATCAACAGATGCTGAGGTGACGCCAGGTGCAGTATTTTACGACACCCACGCTCCAGCAGGTGTGTTGTTGCCATGGCTGCGCCCTCAAAGTCGGCCGTAACCACGCGGTCAGTTTCAACCTCTTCACATACCCTGTCAAGAAATACCAGAGGAATCCCACAATCAATAAGATCTCTGAAATGCCTGTAGTCAAATGTGGTTTTGCTCATTGAGATAAGTATCCCGTCAACTCTATTGTCAAGCAATACCTGAGTGTTGATGACTTCCCGTTTATAGTCCTCATTTGATTGGCATATAATCAACCTGTAGCCTTTGGCATAGGCTAACTCCTCAATGCCGCTGATAACCGATGAAAAGAAATGATGTACTATTTCAGGGATGATTAACCCAAGTGTATTTGATCTATGTGTTTTTAAGCTAAGAGCCAGTGCATTGGGACGATAATTCACCTTCTCGGCATATTCCTTGACAATACGCTTTGTTTCAGTACTTATGTCAGGGTTGTCTTTTAGAGCCCGCGAAACGGTAGATGGTGATATTCCGAGAGCCCTGGCAATATCGTTTATTGAGATAAGGGTTGATTTCATAATGACAAGTTACACCTGTTGGTGCTTTAACAAGCTAAGATAGTATTTAAGTAAATACACGCAAGTAATTTTAAGCAATGGAATGTTCAAATCGGACAGTAATCCTGACGAAGAATCGAATTGAAATTAGTTTTTTTTAGTTTGAATTGATATTGCAATCGATTGCATAAATTTTTTTCGAAAAAATGGTGTAATATCAAGGAAAACTGATGGTTAATAATTAATAATTTCTTAACATTGTAGCAACAAATAGAACCTACGGTTAATATTACAGGTGAATAAACCGGAAATCGGGCGGTTATAAATGGGTATACTTTAATAAAAATCAAATGACCATAGGATTGCATTATTCGAAAAAAAAGGTTGTTTGATGTTTATTTTGGCTAAAACATTTGTATTTCGGCAGTTTATTTATATATTTAATGGGAAAAATTTGACACATAATCAGTTGCATCTGGATTAAGAACGAATTAGAGAGAAAAATAGAAGTTGATTTCACTTTTTACAGCAACTAGCAAATGACCTGCTAAAATCACGAAAGCAGGTATTAACAGGATTTACTTTAAACACACATATAATCAATAATTAACCACCAATCAAAACCAGAATTATGAAGAAGCATTCTACATTGCTGAAAGTTCTGTTTCTTTTTCTTTGTCTGACATTTACATATCAGGGCTTTGCCCAGACAGTCAGAGTATCAGGAAGAGTAATAGATGCTAATGATGGTAAGACCTTGCCTGGGGTTACCATCGCTGTTAAAAACGCGACTACAGGTACCACTACCGATATCGACGGTAATTATTCACTTAGTGTTGATAGAGGCTCAACTCTTGTTGTTTCATTTATTGGATATACAACGCAGGAGATTGTAGTTGGTGATCAGGCTGTAATCAATATTGTCATGGAATCTTCAATTACCATGCTTGAAGAAGCGGTAGTGATTGGATATGGAACTGTGAAAAGAGCTGATGCAACCGGTTCGATTGCCACGGTTAGTTCAAATGACTTTAACCAGGGTGCCATTACTTCGCCGCAGGACTTGCTAGTTGGCAAGAGCGCCGGTGTTGTTATCAATAATGCAGGTGGTGCGCCGGGCGCCGGAGCAACCATCCGTATTCGTGGCGGTTCATCATTGAATGCATCAAATGACCCATTGATCATTATTGATGGAGTTCCCATTGATAATAACAATATTTCAGGTAGTTCCAACTTCTTGTCGTTTGTAAATCCAAATGACATTGAGTCATTCACGGTACTGAAAGATGCATCAGCAACTGCCATTTATGGATCACGCGCTTCAAATGGTGTCATTATCATTACCACCAAGAAAGGTGTGGCAGGCGCTCCAATGAAAATAACCTATGACGGTAGTGCGTCAGTTTCTGCTGCAACTGAATTCCTGGATGTATATTCAGGAGATGAGATCAGGCAAATAGCACTCGATAATCCGGTTATTTACGAACCTGATACCTATTCAAAGCTCGGTAATGAAAATACCGACTGGATGAATGAAATTTTCCGTACAGCAATTACACATGATCATAATGTTGGTGTTAGCGGTTCGATTAAGAGCTTACCATACAGGGCTTCTATTGGTTATACCAATCAGGAGGGTATTCTGAAAAATACTGACATGGAAAGAGTAACCGGTGCAGTAAGTCTGAATCCAACATTCTTTAAAAACAGTTTGAAGGTTAATGTAAATGCAAAAGCAATGAACACCAAAAATAATTTTGGTGATGCCGGAGCGGTTGGAAGTGCCTGGGCCATGGATCCATCGCACCCTGTATACATTGATAATGCTTCAACCAATAATTATTTCCAATGGTACACATTGGACGCTAACCTGGGAACACCAAATCCTGTTGAGCAACTCATGGAAGTAGATAATAGGGCAGAAGTAAACAGATTTATTGGAAATGTACAGTTGGATTATACCTTGCCATTCCTACCGGAATTACGGGCCAATTTAAATCTGGCAACTGATTATACTGATAGTGAAGGGCATAACGATCGTCCTACAACATCACCATCGACTATAACGAATAACCTTTGGGGACAACGAACAAATTTCCTTGGTACCAACAAGAATAACCTGCTTGACTTTTATCTCAATTATACCAAGGATTTGAGTGATATATACAGCAGAATAGATATTACCGGAGGTTACTCATGGCAACATTTTGAACTGAAAAATTTTAATTATCAGCGTGGATTTGTTGATAATAACATCAATCCTGAAACCAATGAGCCATATCATCCATATGCAAGAACATCTTTCCTGCGTAGTTCTTCTGAACTCCAGCTTGTTTCATTCTTCGGCCGTTTGAACTATACTCTTCTAGATAGGTATTTATTCACATTTACTATTCGTGATGATGGTTCTTCCCGTTTCTCAGAGGAGAATCGCTGGGGCTTATTCCCTGCTGTAGCATTTGCATGGAAAATCAAGGAAGAGAGTTTCCTTAAAGATGTTGACTTCCTTTCAGATCTCAAATTACGTTTAGGATGGGGAGTAACCGGTCAACAGGATATTCCCTCAAGCTATTTCCCATATATGGCCAGATATATCAGTTCATCACAGGGCAATTACTATTTAATTGATGGTGACTATATCTCAACACTTCGTCCGGAAGCTTATGATCCCAATATAAAATGGGAAGAAACCACTACCCAGAATATTGGACTTGATTTTGGATTCTTGAAAGATCGCATTTCCGGATCTGTTGATTTATACAAACGCGTTACTGACGATCTTTTGAATTCTGTAACCAGTCCTACAGGCAGTAACTTCTCAAATACACTTCTTACAAATGTTGGATCATTGGAGAATAAAGGGGTTGAACTTGCATTGAACCTCATACCCATACTTGCCAAGGATAAATCCTTGAATATTGGGTTCAACATGACCTACAACCAGAATAAGATTACCAAGCTATTGGCCTCAGATGATCCTGAATTCATTGGTATTCTTTACGGTGATGGTATGACCGGTCAGAAACAGGTTACCAGGGTTGGTTATCCTGCATACTCATTCTTTGTTAACAAACAGGTTTACGATGAGAATGGCAATCCGATAGAAGGTTTGTATGTGGATCTTTCAGGTGAAGGTGGCGTTGTAAATGGTGACAATGCAGATAAATATATTTATCATGATCCGGCTCCCGATTACCTGTTTGGATTATCAGCCAGGTTTAATTACAAGAATTTTGATATATCGGCCTCTTCACGAGCCAGTATAGGGAACTATGTATATAGCCAGATTGGCGCCAGTGCCTCGTACGATCAGATGTATCAGATTGGTTACTGGAAGAATCAGGCCAGATTACTGAATGATACCAGATTTGTAAAACGACAATTTACAAGTGATTATTTTGTAGAAAATGCATCATTCTTTAAGCTTGACAACATGAGCGTTGGCTATAGATTCAATAACATTGCCAACAAGCTTAATGCACGAGTTAGCTTTACTGTTCAAAATGTTCTCACTGTCACCAAGTACTCCGGTATAGATCCTGAAGTACCCAACGGCATAGATAACAACTTCTATCCAAGGCCCCGTACCTTTATGGTTGGTGTAAGTTTAAGCTATTAATACTTAAAACTAAAAGATAACATGAAAAAATATAAATTTCTCTTAAGCATTTTACTATCCTCCATAGTGATAGTATCATGTGTGAAGGATCTGGAAATAACGCCAAGTGATCCCAGCACAATCCAGTCGGAAAACCTGACTGACAATCCTGAGTACCTAAAGAGGGCATTAGCTAAAATCTACGCCAGTTATATTCTATCCGGGCAGGGTGATGGCCGTGAAGATATCAGCGCTCCCGACCCTAACTTCTTCACAACAGCCAGGGCACTTTGGAATCTGCAGGAAATTACTACAGATGAGGCTATCTGTGGATGGGGTGATGCCGGTATTGCTGATTTGAACACTCAAACTTGGAGTCCAACCAATCAGTTCCTCACTGCTTTATACCAGCGTTTGGGATTAACAGTTACATATGCCAATGAATTCATCAATGTTACAAAAGGCAACCCGGATCCGAAGATTGCCAGGTATAATGCAGAAGCCCGTTTTTTGAGGGCATTAGCATACTATTACCACATGGATTTGTTTGGCAATCCTCCTTTTACAACTGAAGCTGATGGAGTAGGTAAATTCTTCCCAAGGCAATTGGATGAGGATGTAGATGTGGCCAGGCCAAAACTCTTCAATTATATTGTTTCTGAATTATTAAGTATTGAAGATCAATTGGATGAGCCGGGATCTTCATCCGCACAGGCAAATCAGGCTGCAGTTTGGATGTTACTCAGTCGGATGTATCTTAATGCAGAAGTGTTTACCGGTACTGCTAAATGGGATAGCTGCGTAATCTATACCAATAAGGTTATAAGCAGTGGTGCTTATTCACTGGCTACAAATTACAGGCAGAACTTCAGTGCTGACAATGATTCTGAGCACAATCCGGAAATGATCTTCGCATTTGCACAGGATGGTATATTTTCACAGGGATTTGTTGGAACAACCTTCATCATCGAGTCAAGCAGTGACCCTATTTATCTGAGGGCTGAAGACCTCCATGGACTTACCAACAATACCAACTGGAACGGTAACAGAGCCAGAAAAGAATTCATGAATGTGATGGTTGATACCATTGCTACCTATGGAAACGTCCCTGTACCTTATGATGTTGATCCTTTCTTCACCCAGTGTAAAGACAAGAGGGTTTATATGAGGGTTAAAAAGAGCCCTAATATCCCAAGTGCCTCTTCAAGTGGAGATTATGGGATAGGGGTATACAAATTTACTGCCCGTAAAGCTGATGGCTCCCAAGCCGATAACTACAGTGATACCTATGCAAGTACTGACTTCCCAATATTCCGTTATGCTGATGCATTATTGATGAGAGCCGAAGCATTATACAACATTGGTGATATTGCAGGTGCAGTCAACGACATCAATACAATTCGCAGACGTGCTTATGGAAATAACTCAGGTGACATTGTAGCTTCTCAATTAAATGATCAATTCTTGCTCAATGAACGTGGTAAGGAATTCTATTTTGAAGCTCAGCGCCGTACAGACTTGATCCGTTTCGGTCAATTTACTGATGGGACTTACCGTTGGACATGGAAAGGTGGAGTTTATGGTGGTGCCCCAACAAGCAACCACATGAACCTCTTCCCGATTCCGGGAGATGAAGTAGCTGCTAATCCGAATATTCAACAGAATCCTGGGTATTAACCTTTAAAATATCTAAACAATGAAAAGAAAATTTATCTTATATATAGCACTTATAGGGTTGATTGGTTTGATAACCAGTTGTGAGAAAGATGGAACCAATACGGTAATGTTGAAAGATCCCATTGCTCCGACTCTGAACACTATCCCCGATTTAACTCTGGCTAGAGAGAATGGAACTGATACGCTTGTCT
>JAEYXG010000034.1 GCA_023428585.1 Bacteroidota bacterium | reverse complement strand
CTCAGCCGGTTAGAGCATCAGATTGTGGTTCTGAGGGTCGTGGGTTCGAATCCCATTACTCACCCAATAAAATGTCGGTCTTTTGGCCGACATTTTCTTTTTCCCTCCTGATTTTAAATTAGCAATTATTATTCAAGTTATTTCCTGATTTGGTTGATAGCCATAAAAGGATTCCATTATGCTTCAATAAGGGTTTAAGCGTTATTTAAGCGATGTTTAAGCGTCTTATAAGCGATTAATAACGCTTGAAAAACGCTTGGATATTGTGTAAAGATCGCTTAAACCAAAAATAAAGCACAGTTGAGACTTTACTCCTTAGCAAGAATTATGTATTTCTTATTCGAAAAGTTGCAGTATTTCTTCCCTGCTCATGCCTATTATGGCAGCCTGAGGTTTAACGAAGGCATCAGCCAGTGCCTTCTTCATCTTCTGAAGATTCAGAATTTTCTCTTCAATGGTGTCCTTGGTTATGAACCGGTAAACAAACACATTTCTGAACTGGCCAATACGGTGAGCCCTGTTTACGGCCTGCATTTCAGCTGCAGGATTCCACCACGGGTCAAGTATAAAGACGTAATCGGCTTCGGTTAGGTTCAGGCCTATACCCCCTGCTTTCAATGAGATGAGGAATATGCCCGTGTGGTTGTTGTTTTTGAATTCAGTAATAACCTTACCGCGGTTGGTTGTTGAACCCGTCAGCATTGCATATTGGAATCCCCTTGATTTGCAATACTCTTCAAAGATATTGAGGTGTTTTACGAATGACGAAAAGATCAGCACCCGATGTTTTTCTGCAACAATGGTTTCCAGTTTTGCAGTTACTTCCTCAAATTTCCCGCTTTCAATCATACTTTTTGAATCAATCATCCTCGGGTGATTGGCCACTTGTCGAAGCAACATTAAGGCTTTCAATACCATAACGGGTGTTGTGGTGGTGTTGCCTTTCTCGAGTTGTTCAAAGACCAGATTACGCACCTTTGATTTCTCCGACTCATAAAGTGCACTTTGGTCCTCACTCATGGTGCAGTAGCTTATGGTTTCAGTAAGGTCAGGCAATTCAGGGGCAACAGATTCTTTTGTACGACGCAGAATAAACGGTTCTATCATTGATAGTAATCGTTCTGATTGCTGACCTTCTGGATCTTTTGCCAGTGGAACAGCGTAAAAGGAATGAAACACTTGTAGACTTCCCAAAAGACCGGGATTCACGAAATTCATTTGCGACCATAGGTCAGTAAGGCTATTCTCAACAGGGGTGCCTGTAAGTGCATATTTGTAATGACCCTTCAGTGAAAAAACTGCCTGTGCTGTTTTTGATGTAGGATTCTTGATCTGTTGACTTTCGTCGAGTACTATATATGTAAAGGTGTATTGTGAGAGGAATTCAATATCGTTTCTCATTGTTCCATAAGTGGTTAGCAACAAGTGGTATTTTTTAAGCTGATTTATTGATTGCTTCCTGCCTGTTCCGGTATAGACAAATACCTTGAAGTGGGGTGCAAAGCGTTCAATTTCATTAACCCAGTTATGTATCAGTGATGCCGGCATGACCAATAGGCTGATGGGCTTTTTTTCAATCACGGGCAATGTGCTGTTTCCTGATGCTTTTTGTATGAGTGGCTCAGGCTGATTGAATAAATCAAGCTGTGCAGACTGTTTAGTTATTCCATTACTTTTCTCAAAAGGGGTTTTAGGTAGAATATCTGTTTCTTTTGAGGGCTCCTTTTTATAATACGAAGCCAGCATGGCAATTGTCTGTAATGTCTTGCCAAGTCCCATGTCATCTGCCAGGATACCGCCAAATCCGAGTTCTCCAATTTTTATAAGCCATTGAAATCCAAATACCTGGTATGGACGGAGCGTTACATTTGAAAGTTCAGGTAACTCAATGGTTATCTCATGGGCCGGTTGTTCAAACTTGTTAACTTCTGTTTCATCAAATACTGATAATATCCTGTAATGATGTTTCTGTAATTTGATGATATGCTTGTCAATAGTTCCATGAATCAATAATTCCCTATACTTCTCAAACCAGGTTAAGGGTAGGATGAAAATACGCCCATCAGGCAACTGGTATTCCCGCTTCGAATTCAATATGTGATTCTTGAAGCGTGTAAAAGGTATTTCAAATCCATCCACATTGATAACTATATGCAAATCAAACCAATCATTTTCTGAAATCATTTGATATTGCAATTCAGGTTTCGCCAATGAGTATTGTTTAGTGGATTCCTGGTTAATGCTAAACCCCTTCTCAATCAATACCTCTTTATTGCTGACAAGCCATTCCAATAAGAGGTATGGCTCATTGGTACCCTTGTCATCCTGTAATCTGAAGCAATTATTGAATAGTGCCAATCCCATGTTGCATAGGGTCAACTTTTGATCATCTTCCCATGTTTTATCTCTCTTTGACCTGTAAAAGGTAAAACCTTCTTCATTCGAGTTCAGGTCAGTGAAATTTTTCAGTGGATTATTGTGAAGTATAGCCTTTTCGCCATAGAAGTACTTAAGAATCAGGCAGGGTTTGCCTTGCCAGTCTATGTCGTAGGTTAGTCCTGCCGTAGGTGTTAGTGATATATCCCTGACCTCGAATCCGGTAGCTTTTATTTCAGAAGTGTTTACTATTTTCCTTATAAATGTGCTGAAGTACTTATTCTCCATGCGTTTGGGAATCTCAATGAAATCCTTCTTCAGAAAAGGTGATAGCAGCTTTCCATTTATCTTCTTATCAAATGAAATCAGCTTATTCCTGTATACAAGATGGCAGGGCTGGTAGGTAAGAATGTAACAGGAAGAATCTCTCAGGTCAATTTTATGCTTGCCAACAGCGGTTTCCATGATGTAAACCGTACCTGTTTCCGAGCGGTCAAATCTTAAAATGGTGGCAGCTTTTTCCGATACAGGCTTTATTCTATCCGTCTCATACAAATGTGGCATTCCGACAGCATCATATAATGCAATATTATAGAGGCTTATCAATTCAATTATTTCCACCAACACCTGATCAATGAATGGCTTGACTATTTCATCAACCAGGTTGCCTTTCTGACTGAAGAAAGCCGAGGCACTTACATCCTTTTTTGAGAATCGGGCCACCAGTGAAGCCGGTTCCAGTTCATGTGAAAGCTTATATAGCTCTATTGAACCGGCTGGTGCATTTTGTATTGACTTGTAATTGAGGTTGGTTATCCTTTCAAGAGGGGTTATGTATTTTGTTTCAGCCGGTACATAAAGGTAGGGCTGGATGGTAAATCCAATAAAATCAGATTGCTTTAAAATTGCAACAACGCCGGTATCCTGTGACATGTTTAATCAATGAAACCTGTAAAGATAGACAAAGATTGAAAGGCTGAAGGGCCATTGGATCCAATTAATGATCAATAAACCTAACAATAGGTAGTTTATAGGCCAAAAAAAGATGAAGTCAAATAGGCTGATGCCATAAAACAGAGAATACCAAAGAACAGAATGAGTCATTAGCGCAAAAAAAAGACAGGAAGATATCCTGTCTTTTTTTTTCTTACTGGTTATTTTTAATCTACCAGTGATATGAATACAATTGAAGGAGCATTAAAAATGCCAGGGAGACTTGCCTTCGTCAACCTCTTTCTGTGTAACCCAATATTGGTCAATTACCTTGGTCTCTTTCTGATCCCAGTATGCCGGTGATACTCTTTGTCCATCAGGTGTTTTGAGGCTCATCTCATAAACGGCAATAACGGGATTGAATACAATATCAGTCACACCAATAGTGCATTTTTCAACGCCCTCATCATTGGTCTGGCAATTGGTAATTACTTCAAAACCGTTGAATGTTAAAAGGTTCTTTAGGAAATCACAACGCTGTGAAGTGGCGTCCTTTTCAATAACGGTACAACGGGTACCGTTAATTTCTTCTACTATATGTTTGGCTTGTAGTGGCATGGGTTAAAAAGTATTAGAAAATACCAACTGTTAGATTATTGATCCATTCATAAACCTGGCTCCAAAAGCCTAGA
>JAEYXG010000018.1 GCA_023428585.1 Bacteroidota bacterium | reverse complement strand
TCACCAAGCTGTTCGGCTGTACCCGTTGCCAGCATGTCAATTGGATTGGCTACAGATGAACCGGGGAAGAGTTTGGACAACAATTCAGGACTTTCAAGATGCGGCACTTCAAAACCATTGTTCGACAGGGAATCGGTGAGCATTACTGCAGGTCCGCCGGCATGTGTAATAATTGCTATGTTCTTTCCTGTCAGTTTCTTGTGCATAAATACAGCTGCAACGGTAACCAGCTCTTCCCGTCCATAGCACCTTACAATACCTGCTTTTCTAAACAAGGCATCAACGGCAGTATCACTGCTGGCCAGTGCTCCGGTATGTGATGAAGCTGCACGACTACCTGCTGAAGAAGTACCTGATTTTATGGCTGCTATGCTGCACCCTTTATTAATTAGAGACGCGGCATGCTTAAGCAGCATTTCGGGTTTTGAAATACTCTCTACATACAGAAGCTTTACTTTTGAACTTGTAACCGGATTAAAAGTCTCATCCAAATACTTTAGAACTTCCTCAACACCCATTTGGGCACTGTTGCCTACTGAATAGACACTGCTAAATGAGAGGCCGTTCGACATGCCTGCTTCCATTATAAACACAGCAGTAGCTCCTGAGCCTGAAATGAAATCCACACCATGGGGTTCCATTCTTGGTATAGGAAGACTGAACACTGAGGTGTGATGATGGTTCATCATGCCAATGCAATTAGGCCCAATTAAGCACCCATTTACACTATTAATGGTATCAACTATCTGCTTCTCATAACGAGCACCCTCTTCACTCTCCTCATGAAAGCCGGCTGAGAAGATTATAAAAGCACGTGTATTCTTCGTATTGGCCAATAAATCAACAGTTGCCGGACAATACTTTGCAGCTATGGCCAATATGGCCAAGTCAACTTCGGGTAGATCAGCAGGGTCCTGATAGCACTTGATTCCTTGTATTTCAGTTTCCTTCGGGTTGGTTACATATAGTTTCCCGGGAAAATTATTGTCAATAAGGTTCTTCAAGACTTTGCCACCTGGCTTTGTAACATCGTTTGATCCACCGATAACAACAATGCTTTTTGGATCGATCAATTGCTGATTAATCATGATAATGAATGGGTTAATGAAATAATATTCTATATTTAAAGTAGGGCGAAGGTATGAAAATATACTTTAAATAGTGGGGGAGCGGATGATTTTAGGAGAAGGAATCTAATCCTCAAACATTATTGACAGGGCAACTACACCCGGCCCGGCATTAACACCAAGAACAGGAGAAGCATCGTTGATAAACAGTGGTTCCAAACCTGTTAAATGAACCATTTGATCATGGTACCAGTTGGCTGTAACTATATTCTTGGCATGTGATATAGTGTATCCCCAAACCTTCCTCTTGCCAATCATTTTTTTAACACTTTCCATAACCAGAAAGCGGCTTCCTTTTTCAGTAAACGGTTTTCCAAAGGTTTCTGTACGCCCTTCATCATTAACCGTAACTATAGGCTTGAGATTAAGCAATGAACCGATGAGACCTTTGGTATAACTTACCCGTCCGCTCTTTACCATATATTTGATTGTCTTGGAAGTCACAAACATTTTGGTGTTTTTAGACCAAACAGGTATCAAATCCTTCAGCTCATCATGACTTACACCCTGACTTAGGGCTTCAGCTGCACGAAGCACCACAATACCCAAACCACTTGAAAGACGTTTTGAATTGATGATATCTATTTTCTTGCCGGTATGTTCTGAAACAGTATGGGCAGCCTTGGTACTGTTGGAGTAAGTGCCGCTCATGGCTCCACTTATGTGAATGCCTATGATTGATTCAAAATGACTTGAAAGGAAAGAGTATTTATTAAAGAATTCCTTGTAAGGAGGCTGTGCAGTACTAGGATAATTGGCTTCCTTATCGAGCATTTTATAGAATTGTGATGGAAGCAATGTAATCCTGTCAAGGTAATATGAATCACCAAAATGAACACTTAATGGCACCACCTGTATCTGATGTTTCTCTATCAGTTCTTGCGGAATATCGCAGGTTGAATCAGTAACTATAGCCACAGGAAGATGAGGATGGGCAGCAATGTTATTCTGCATAACCATGTCATCAACTTTTTGGAATGAAATTGAGCCATACCTACTCAATACTTTCATTACTTTAGAAGGATGATCAGAGTGGATATGAACCCTCAGTTTACGAGGGGAGCCTGCAACGACCATAGAATCACCCATATGCGCAATTGACTTCCGCACTTGTGTAAGATCAACATTTTTCTTTTCATCAAGGGCAAGCATAGCTTCAGTACAGTAACGAAATGTTATTACTTCATGGGATACTGATTCAGAGTCAGCAATTACAATAGTATCACGACCTGAAAGCATTTTCCTGATCTCACCTGCCTTGACAAATTCCACAATTCCCTGAAGAAAAACAACAAAGCCTTTCGCTCCGGCATCTACTACTTTTGATTTTGCAAGGATTTCAAGCTTCTGGGTAGTGGCGTTAAGTGATTCAACGGCTTTCTGGTATGCCAATGCTAAAAGTTCAATAAAATCACTGATGGTATCCTTTAAAATATAAACGAACTCTGCCCATTCACGGATAACAGTAATCATAGTACCTTCAACAGGATTGGCTATTGCTTCATAAGCATAAGTTACTGCCTTGCGCAATGCTTCAGCAAAACCCTCCACACTCATTGTTTCATACTTCTGGAGTTCAGTGCTGAATCCATAAATGAATTGGGCAAAAATTATACCTGAATTACCCCTTGCTCCTGTAAGGGCTGCATCAGCCAATGCCGCTGCAGTAATTTTCAGATCGGATGTTGGTATTGGCGTATCAACTATAGAACGCATAGTTGAGGCAAGATTGGTCCCGGTATCAGCATCAGCTACCGGAAAAACATTAATCTTATTTATTTGAACCTGGTTCTCAAAGATCTTTTGCGCACCTGCAAGAAAACTATAATACAGTGTTTTCCCGTCCAGAATGGTTATTGACTTTTGTTGTGTCTCCAATAGAAAGGTACTTTAATTGTTAAGTTCAATATTGTTAAAGGGATGATTATTACCTGAGTAAATGCTTCTCCCATCTATTTATCTAACATTTGGCATGCAAAGATATAAGGAAAATAATTAAAACAACCTTAAAAAAAAGCAGGTGTAATTGGCCCTTGAATCTACTTTAATCGCTTAAAGTTATCCAGCTTGTCCTTCCTTATAATTTTATTCAAATCATCCTCCAGGTTATCAAAATCATTGCGGGTGCCGCAATTATAGATTTCAATGAAGGGATCAGTATCCAGAAGCATGTTTTTAATTTCCTGCGATGATGGTGTTTTTGTTAACCTGCTATATTCATAATAGGTCCACTTCGTAAATGCAGAGTTTTCGTCAATACCCCTTTTATCAAGCAAATAACCTTTTTCCAATGAAATAGGATAGGCCAGATCACCACCATAATATACATCACCCGGAGCAGGATAGGAAACAACTTCCATCTTGTCGGATGACAATGTTACAGGCACATGCTGTGAATAATCAGCTTTCGTTTTATATACTATTACAGGCGCATTTGCCAATATTGGCTTTCCTTTAACGGCGGCAACCTGCTGATTTGGTTTGCATGATATTATACTCATCAGTGCTAGTGAAATGGTTACTAAAAGAGCGACTTTTTGTTTCATGATTGGTGGTTTTTCTCATTCGTTATGTAAGCAAAGATAGCAAATTTGAAAGTTCAGCAATTTACTGAATAGGAAATCATTTTTTTGGTACGAATATTGTGTAATAAAAAATACCTGTAAAAACTTTTGTAGAACCAATTTAGATATTAATTTTGTTTCAAACATTGAACCATTTAACAAAACACTAAACTTTAAATATTAGAAAAATGAAAAAGCCAGTTCTTGTTCTTGCATTGCTTTTATTTTCAATGACATTAGTAATTGCCCAGGACGCCAATAAACAAGTTGCACCTGTTACAACTGCTGCAGCTGCCAATCCAAATGCAGCTGACATCTCCTTTACCAAAACTGTACATGATTATGGAACCATGTTTGTTGGTGGTGATGGAAATTGCGAATTTGAATTTACCAATACCGGCAAGGAACCCTTGATTCTTTCAAGTGTTAAATCATCATGCGGTTGCACAGTGCCCAGTTGGCCTAGAGAACCTATTATGCCGGGCAAGAAGGAAGTTATC
>JAEYXG010000016.1 GCA_023428585.1 Bacteroidota bacterium | reverse complement strand
AGGTAAGCCTGTATAAATCTGTTGGGTGCATTTTTAGTCCTCTTTTGAATATACATAAATGAGACCAGGGTAGATGCTGCATGGAAAATTAGAAGAAACGGGAGTGTAGGACTAATCAATTCTTTTGGTGCCAGGAGCATAAATGCTACAATAACGGCTCCTAATAATGCAGTCAATACAAGCAACTGATTTAAAAACACACGTATATCATTATTCATCTTCTTTTTTGTTAGGATTAAATTCTTTGATAAAAAGCCAAATTGCCAGTATGACTGATGCAAGAGATAATATGACAGTAAATATTGGGAAAGGAAGGTTAAGCCATTGATCAATCTTGTAGCCTCCTAAACTGCCGGCTGCAATAATAACAACCATCTGAACGGCCATACCGGAGTATTTAGCGTACGGTTTGAAAGGATTTTTCTGATCCCCATCCAATCCCTTATTATTGTCTATATTCAGAAATGTTCTGTTTTAAAGAGTTAATCAGCTGTTTGTTCCGCGTAGGTTTTTACTGTCTCAGCAATGGCGCCATCCATTTTGCAAGTGCCTGTAAATCGTGCACCGGGTTCTATGGATAGTTTACTGACAATAATATCACCAGTTATTATTGCTGTTGCTTTTAATGAGAGCAATTCCTTTACCCTGATTATTCCATTTACCCTGCCCTCAATATCAGCATTTATACAATTTATTTCTCCTTCAACATTTCCTGTTGATCCAAGAATGACTTTCCCACCAGCTGTTACTGTGCCATTAAGGGTTCCGTCAATACGGATGTTCCCGTTTGACTCTATGTCACCCGTTATCATGGTGCCCGATTGGATCAGGTTTGCTGAAGGGGGTGCTTCAGGTATGTTATTTTTGGCCATAATTAAAAGTATGTTGGTTGAACTGTCTATTGCTTATAGTTTTTTTCAAAGAAATAAAGGTAAGTAGGCGCTTTTTTATCCTTAAAGAAAATTGGGTAATTGGATGCTGATATCACAAAATGGTCGTATGAACCTTCAGCCATTCCTGAAAAGATATAGCTGTCAGAGCTAATGTGTTTAAAGAACTTCATGGCATCTTCACTATCAACAAAGCTGCTAACCGTAATCATTTGCTTGTTGCCATCCATCACCACACTATTGACCTGCAGGTTCTTAATGTTATAATTTTTTGTATTGAAATCGTTGATTCTAACCTTGGCTCCATTAACATTTACAGTTGTGCCATCAACAATGATGACATAAAAATGAGATGCTGCAGGGTCCAATGAATACATTGAAATATCAACCGGAGTGCCTGTTTGTTTTTCATCGTTATCCTTTATTGGATTCCCTGAAATGTCAGTTCTCGCTTGTTTGCCCAGTAGAATATTTGCGTATGGGGCAACAGTGGAGGTAGGGTAGTTTTGTACCAATTGAGCCAATTCAACTTTCATAGTATCGGCATTTATTGTTTTGCCGATGGCTAATGCCCGCAAGTAAGAGAATTGGGGTATCAATTCATGCCCTGCATAGTTGTTAATGGCATCATTGCTATAAATGACCACCGCTCTATAAAGCTCATCGCGGAATGCCTGATAGGTTTCTTGATAGAGGGTTTTCACCCTATTGCTCGCCGCTTCGAGTTCTGCTTTGTATTCGGGATCAATGAGAATCTTGGCATAATCACTGTCAGGGTATTTATTGATAATCAAATTTTGGTGAGCCATCATTTCAGTAGAATCACCCTGATCTCTGTTTATTCTGTATAGGTGATAATGCGCCTGCAGGCAGCTTGAATCTTCAGGGAATCTGTTCACCAGTTCTGTAAAAGTTTCTTCTGCTTCAGGCACATCATAAAGTTCTTCAAGATAAATGATTCCCGAATTGAATAAAGCACTGGCAATTTGCTGATTACTGTATGCAATTTTTTCAGGTGTAGTTGGGAGTCCGGCCAGATAAGTTTGAGGACTACGATAATCAACACTTCCAGCTTGGCCCTTTCCATCAATAGATAATGAATCCCCCTCCAGGGATTCTTCGGCTAACTGATCCCAGTTGACGACCCTCTTGTTGCTGAGTCGCCAATTGTCTTCCAGCCGTCGTCTTCCCCATTTTCTTGTAAATTCACTGAATCCCATTCCAATAGCTGCTGGATTGTAAAAATACCAACCGCCACCTCCAATATCTGTTTGTCCTTCCAGGTCAGCCACCCTCTTTCCACCTAAAGCAATGCCCGCCTCCATGGCTAAGCGCTCCTCTTCAGCTTTTTGTGCTGCCTCTTCTTCACGCTTGACAAACTCTGCAATGGCCTTATCAATTATGGCCATCCTTTCTTTTTCAGGCATATTGGCAAGGTTCTGCAAACTATCCTCTACATGAATGATGTTCAGGTTTTCAACCAAACGGGTTATTATCTCTGTTCGGGTGCTTATTTTGTCGTAATCAGGGAATTCTTTGGGGAGATAATTCAGTGCTGTGTCGTAGTATAGCTGTGAAAATGCATATTGCTGATTCTTGAAGTATATGTCGGCTAATTTCAGGGATGATGCTGATTTTTGGAAATCGTTGCCAACGCTTGTAGCTACCGATTTACGTAAGTATGAAATGCCCAGGGTATCATTCTTCTGTTTAAGTGCAATGTCAGCAAGTGCAAAGTATATCTGGTCCTGAAAGTCTTCATTCCTTTCTTCTTTAAGCATCTTTTGCAGTACTTTTACTATTGCATTCCTATCGCTGCGTCCTGCATCATATACACGAGCTAGATTTATTCTTGAATTGAATGCCATTTCAAAGGAAGGTGTACCTTTTAAGGCAAGAGTATAATATTCAGTTGCCTGGCTGTCCTTCCCTTCAAACTGATAGATTTGACCAAGTATAAAATTCAGCCTGGTTTTGAATTTTGAGCCCGACTGTAGAGGCATACCGGCTTCAATCTTATCTCGTGCCTGTGCATATTTACCCTGCTCTATATACATATCGGCATAGGCAATAGGCAATGCTTTCCTTACATTCCATGGAAGAAGCACTGTTTTCGATTCATCAGTGAGTTGATCAAACATGGCCATTGCCTTTTCATACTGCTTCATTTTATGGAAGGTACGCCCTGTCCATAAAATGGCATCATATTTCACTGATTCATTGGGGTACTTTGCTGTAACGAATTCAAATGCCCGTCTTGCAGCATTATAATCCTGTTTATAAAAGTTAGCCTTCCCAATCATCATATAGCTATACATCACCCACTTGACATACTCTTTGTCGTTGAAGTACATGGAGTGACGCTGTATTACCTTGGATGCTTTTTCAATGGCCCTGTCCATATTGGGATTGATGGTCTGGGCAACGTTCTCAGAACCATAGTTGTATATGGGAAGCACGGCAATATAGTTGTCCTTTGCTGTTTTGCTGATTTCAAATATCCCTTCCTTTAGACTCTCATTGCCGTTCCAATATGCATTGTAGTGTGCATTCAGGTTATGATATATCCTGCGGGTAAATGTGTTTTTCTTGGTAGAACATGCCGATACTACTAATGACAATATTGCCAATAGTGTAATTGTGCGGATCAAACGGTAATAAGCTGCCAATGATTCAGATGATTTACGATTTCCTACCTTATAACTGTTAATTTGCAAAAATATTTTATTTTTCCGAAAAGAGAGCGTAAAGATAAGAATTATGAATCAGTTAACACTAAACTTTGGTGTTATTGTCAACAATGCACACTTTCATAGCTGAATTGAGTTCCGTACGTTTATGATTGCTTTATTACTGTTTTCCATTTCTATAATTGATGCAATCATTAGGTTTGGAAATTTTTGATAGTTGTTAGCCTCTTATTAACTTTACCTCGATGAATGAAGTATTACTATATTTGGAACATGTTTTTCGTTAAAGCCATTAAGTTGTCAATTTCCCTCTTGTTAATACAATATTAAAGTAAAATAATCATAATTTCCAGAATATGTGGTATACTAAAACCAAAGAAGAAGTACTAAGAGAATTCAATGTCAATCCGTATGTTGGACTCACTGAAGAAGAAGTTGTAAAAAGGCGTGAGAAATATGGTTTGAATGTACTTCAAGGTAAAAAGAAGAAAAGTGTACTTAGCATGTTTGTAGGCCAACTTAAGGATTGGCTGATATACGTACTGTTTGCTGCCGTGCTGATTACCGTCTTCATGGGCGAATATATTGATTCTACAATCATTCTGATGGTTATCATTATCAATGCGGTACTCGGCGTAATTCAGGAAGTTAAAGCCGGAAAGGCTATAGAAGCATTGCAGAAAATGTCGTCACCCAAGGCATTGGTGCGTAGAGATGGACAGGTAAAGGAGGTGGAATCTCCAAGTATTGTACCTGGCGATATACTTGTGTTGGATGCAGGAAGGTTTGTGGCTGCTGACATAAGGATTGTTGAATCAATGAATCTTAAGATTGAAGAGTCAGCACTAACCGGCGAATCTGTACCTTCCGATAAAGGTGCTGACTTGCTTTACGAGGCAGATACACCATTGGGCGATAGGGAAAACCTGGGTTTCATGACCAACCTCGTTACTTATGGAAGAGGAGTAGGGGTTGTTACTGAAACTGGTATGAATACTGAAGTCGGTAAGATTGCTCATTTCCTTGATTCTGATAGTGAAGGGAAAACGCCATTGGAGATCAGGTTGGATGAGCTGGGTAAGATGCTTGGTAAGATTGCCATTGGAATATGCTTGTTTATTTTTATTCTCTCTATCTTTCAGGGCAGGGATCTGGCTGAAATGTTCCTTACCTCTGTTTCATTGGCCGTGGCGTCCATACCTGAAGGATTGGCTGCTATAGTCGCGGTTGTGCTCTCAATTGGAGTTACAACCATGTCAAAAAAGAATGCGATCATCAAAAGATTACCTGCCGTTGAAACGCTGGGCTCTGTGAATATCATCTGTTCTGATAAAACAGGTACCCTCACACAGAATAAGATGACTGTTACCCGTTATTTTACGCTTGATAGTGATAAACAGGTTATAAGGGATGGGAGCAATGTAGCAGGTGAAGACGCCCAACTGCTGGCTAAATCAATGATACTTTGTTCAGATGCAACCTATGAGGATGGCAAGGGTACCGGTGATCCTACCGAAATTGCCCTCCTGCTGTTTGGTGACGACATCAACCTCAACAGGCACGAAGTGACGAAACGAAATGAACGTATTGATGAGTTTTCATTTGATTCAGACCGTAAGCTAATGTCAACCCTTACAGTTGAAAAGGGAGAGTATACAGTGTATACCAAAGGAGCGATTGATAATCTCATTAAGCTTTCAACCCATGTGTTCAAGGATGGGAAGGTAATTGATCTTACTGATGAGCTGAAGCAATTGTTCTATAAGGTGACAGAAGAAATGTCGAATCAGGCATTACGCACCCTTGGTGCAGCATACAAACCGGTTAACAGCGCCATTAGTGCCGTTGATATGGAAAGAGATCTCATACTTATTGGTCTGGTTGGAATGATTGATCCACCCCGAGAAGAGGTTAAATCATCCATCGAACTAGCCAGGAAGGCAGGTATTACAACAATAATGATCACCGGTGATCATCAAAATACGGCATTTGCCATTGCCAATGAATTGAATATTGCTGAGCATATTAACCAAACAACCACAGGTCAGAGTATTGAAAAACTTAGTGATGAAGAATTTGCCGAACGTGTATCCGACTATAGAGTATATGCCCGCGTATCACCAGAGCATAAGGTGAAGATCGTCAAGGCATTGAAAGCTAAAGGGAACATTGTATCAATGACCGGTGATGGAGTAAATGATGCTCCTTCATTGAATGCAGCCGATATAGGTGTTGCTATGGGCATTACAGGCACAGATGTTGCAAAGGGAGCATCAGATATGATTCTTACTGATGATAACTTTTCAACCATTGTAACTGCTATTGAACAAGGCAGGAATATCTATAATAACATAAAGAAGTCGGTAATCTTCCTGCTTACATGCAACCTGGGTGAAGTAGTCGCCATGTTTGTTACATTGCTCATTGGATGGCAGGTGCCGTTATTGGCGGTTCAACTTTTATGGATAAACCTGTTGACTGACTCTCTGCCTGCTATAGCATTGGGAATGGACAAGGGTGATCCCGATGTTATGAAGGAAAAACCGCGTAATCCAAAAGAGAGCTTCTTCGCCGGAGGTGCCGGATGGCATGCTGTAACAGGAGGAATTATTATTGGTTTATTAACAATCCTTGCATTCTGGTATGGATATTTTGAGCATGGCTACAGTCCGTTTGATACCGTTCCTGAAGAAGTTGTCTCTTACGCCCGTACAATGGCATTTATGGTACTTGTGGCAAGCCAGATGTTTTATTCATTGGCTATGCGTAACAGCGTAAAGTCGATTTTTAAAATTGGAGTCTTTTCCAATAAGTATCTGGTCGGTGCCATTGTTATTGGAATAATTGCACAGTTGTTGGTTATTGAAATCCCTTTCATGCAAAAGGCTTTTGGTCTCCAGATGCTTGATGCAAAAGGTTGGATGATGGCTATAGGCCTTGGTTTTGTACCATTGGCGCTTAATGAGCTGTTCAAATTGCTGCATCGTTCCAAATCCTGATTATAACCGCCGTTATTGTAAGGACACCCCCCCTTTTTTAGTAATAAAACAGCATCATTCTATGGAGGCCTATCCGGCTTTATTGGAATTTGATGAAGCATCAATGGTTGAATAGGGTTAAAGTCCTATTTTATACGTATTTCATACGTGTTTCATACGTATTTCGTACGTATGCACACGTATAAAATACGGTTGAGATGCGTACAAAAAACGTATGAAAAAGGACTTTAACCTCAAGTAATATATATGCCAGTTGATACTGATTCCAACTATGATGCATTTCAAAAATGTGGCAGAAGTCGGAAAATTGATCCCTAAATAATTAAACAATATTCAGATTGCTATAACAGCTTCTAATGTAGTAGAAGAATGTTATAATGTTCAATTTCATTATTATCATCAGCCATTGAACGGCGAATACATCATGTGCAGGAAAAATTACCTGCTTCAACTTTTATAAATAAACTATCTTTGCGGTACGATTACACCACTAACCAAATGGCTTCCCGAAAAAACAAGTCCGATTTTCCTGATAAAAAAGTTCCCTGGTACCTTAAACTGCGTGATAAGTACCGGTTGGTTATTCTTGATGAGGATACCTTTGAAGAAAGGCTTTCGTTCAGGTTATCAAGGCTTAATGTATTTGTAATAACAGGTATGTTAGCCATTATCTTTATTTTCCTCACCAGTTATATTATTGCATTCACCCCACTAAAGGAATATATTCCCGGTTACAATGATACCGACGTGCAGGAAGAGCTTTATGAGTTGCAGTTACGAGCTGATTCTTTGGAGAAGGCTTTTATAAGCAAGGATCTGTATATTTCAAATATGCGTAAGATATTTATGGATGAGGTTGATCCGGAAACTAGAAGCGTACCTGTAGCTGATACAGGCACCCATCAAAAATATACAAAGATTTCGATTAAGAAATCAAAGGAGGATTCACTTCTACGCGAGGAGTATGAGAAAAGCAACAAGTATAGTTTGAATACCGCAGGTAATAAGGATAACAAAGTGATTTCAACCATTGGAATTCCCAGTTTCTTTACTCCTGTAAAAGGTATAATCACTAACCACTTTAATGCTGCAACTCGTCATTACGGTGTGGATGTAGTTGCTTCAAAGAATGAGGCCATAAAAGCTGTGTATGATGGAACGGTAATATTTTCGGAGTGGAGTTCTACTACCGGTCATGTTGTTGCTGTACAACATATAAATAATGTGATCAGTGTATACAAGCATAATTCGGTGATTCTTCGCAAGCAGGGCTCACATGTAAAAGCAGGTGAAAGTATTGCTATCATTGGAGAATCGGGGGAATATACTACCGGGCCACACCTTCATTTTGAGCTTTGGATAAATGGCAATCCGGTGAATCCTGAAAACTATGTGATTTTTTAATTTTTCATGGATGAAAAGGCGAATAGGTATATATGGGTCAACCGGCTCAATCGGTACACAAGCTCTTGAAGTAATTGCCAACCATCAAGATATATTTGAAGTTACTGTTCTTGCAGCTAAGAATAATGCCAATCTATTAATACAACAGGCAACGGCTTTTAAGCCGGATTCAGTTGTTATCAGAGATACTGATCAATATAATAGGGTATTTGAAGCACTTGATCCTCTTGATATAAAGGTGTTTACAGGCAGTGATTCCTTAAGCCAGGTAATGGAGATGGATTTATTTGATATGGTACTTATTGCCACGGTTGGTTTTGAAGGGTTAAAACCAACTATAAGTGCCATAAATGCAGGTAAAGCTGTGGCTATTGCCAATAAAGAGGTTTTGGTAGTTGCAGGTGAAATGGTGACTAACCTGGCAAAGGCCAAAAAGGTGCCTTTCATACCTGTCGACTCAGAGCATTCAGCCATATTCCAATGCTTAACAGGAGAGGTGTCGAAACCTGAAAAAGTATATCTTACATCTTCAGGCGGACCTTTCCGTGGTATGACAAGAAATGAAATGCGCAATGTTAGTGTTCAACAAGCATTAAGTCATCCCAACTGGTCAATGGGCCGCAAAATTTCGATAGATTCTGCTACCATGATGAATAAGGGATTCGAAGTGATTGAAGCAAAATGGCTCTTTTCACTTGAACCAGAACAAATTGACATTTTAGTTCATCCGCAGTGTATAGTTCATAGCATGGTTCAATTCAGCGATGGGACCCTAAAGGCTCAATTGGGTATGCCTGATATGAAACTGCCAATTCAGTATGCCCTGTCTTACCCATATAGGCTGAACGCAAACTATGGTCGGGTGGATTTTGCTAAAATTCATTCATTGACTTTTGAACCTCCTGATAGAAATGCATTTCCTTGTATTGAGCTTGCTTACAATGCTCTTGAACAGGGAGGTAATATGCCATGCATTTTGAATGCAGCCAATGAAATTGCTGTATCACACTTTCTTTGCGGAAAAATTGGCTTCTTCCAAATACCTTTAGTTGTTGAAAGATGCATGAATAATGCAGCTTTTGAAAAAAGGCCTGACTATGATGCTCTGCTGGAGACTAATAGGCTCGTAAGGGCGATGGCTACAGACTATTGCAATTCAGTGCTCCTATAAATTAACAAACTTTTGCATGTGAAGTTATTACGGTCAATTTCACATGAACCATATCTTACTATCTTTGTTGACTCAAAAATTATAATTCCCTCATATGGAAATAGTGATTAAAGCTGCACAATTGCTACTAAGCTTATCAATTCTGGTAATATTTCATGAATTCGGTCATTTTATTGCTGCCAAGATATTTAAAACCAGGGTAGAGAAATTCTACCTCTTTTTTGATCCATGGTTTTCACTATTCAAGTTCAAGAAAGGTGAAACTGAATATGGAATGGGATGGCTGCCTCTGGGTGGATATGTCAAGATATCCGGTATGATAGATGAATCAATGGATAAGGAGCAGATGAGTCAACCCGCTCAGCCATGGGAGTTCAGGTCAAAACCAACCTGGCAGCGATTGATCATAATGCTAGGCGGCGTGACTGTAAACGTTCTTTTGGCAATTGCTATTTATATAGGGATATTGTGGATGTGGGGAGAACAGTATTTGCCCTCTTCAGAAGTAAAATATGGTATTGTGGCTGACACGATGGCAGAGAAAATGGGGTTGCGTGACGGTGATAAAATTCTTACTGTTGATAATGAGTATGTTGAGGACTTCTATAAGATTCCCGGCAAGATCATTCTTGATAATGCTAAGACCATTCAGGTGCTCAGAGATGAAAAACCTTATACAGTTAATATCCCTGACGGTTTTATTGCCAAACTGTTGAAACATCAATCGCCCGAGTTTATCAATCCCCGAATTCCTTTTATTATTGGTGATTTTACCAAAGAATCAGCAGGGCAGGATGCCGGTCTAAAAGTAGGTGATCGAATTATTGGTATAAATGATACCACTCTACTATATTTTGATCAATATAAAAGTGTACTTGACAGTTTGGCAAGTCAAGAAATTGCTTTAAATATACTTAGGGGATCCGATACCTTGAGTTTTGATGTTCAATTGGATGCAACGGCAAAAATTGGTGCCTACATTACAAGTCCAACCTCATTGTTTAAAGTTAGTGAGCGGGAATATTCATTGGTTTCGGCAATACCTGCAGGCTTCATTAAAACCTGGAAGCAGGCTGCAAATTATCTAAAACAGTTGAAATTGCTATTCCTTCCCGAGGCAAAGGCCTATGAGTCATTAGGTGGTTTCATTGCAATAGGTAGTATCTTCCCTGCAGAGTGGGACTGGATGTCGTTTTGGAGTTTGACCGCCTTTCTCTCCATAATACTTGCCATTATGAATATTTTACCTATACCTGCGTTGGATGGAGGGCATGTTCTCTTTTTGATGTATGAAATAATAACAGGCCGCAAGCCATCAGATAAATTCCTTGAGTATGCTCAGATAGTTGGAATGGTCATACTGTTTGGGCTCTTGATTCTTGCCAATGGTAATGATATTATCAAACTCTTCAGATAGCAATGCATTTCATTCAGTGGTGAGTATTTAGCACAATATAACTATTTATAAATAGAAAGGGAGTCAGCAACAACTGACTCCCTTTCTTGTAAAAATTAAGATTCTTAATCATCCAGTTTGTCATGCAATGATTTGAATCCCTGGCCCAGAATCTCGTGGGCATCCATGATAGTGAGAAAAGCCTTTGGGTCAATCTTATTTATAAACTCTTCAAGCATAGCCAACTCCCGCCTGTTAACAACAGTAAAAATCACCTTCTTCTCCTGTCCATTGAACATACCTTCACCTTGAAGGAAAGTACCGCCCCTATTGAGATCGTTTATTATCTTGTCGCGTATCTCCTGATGCTTTTCAGAAACAATAAAGATTGTTTTTTCATAGTTCACACCTGATAGAACAGCATCTATGGTTTTTCCCATAACAAATATTGTAATCCATGAATAAAGTGGGATTCTCCAATCGCCAAACACTGCAAATCCTACTAAAACAATTACAGAATCAACAGCCATCATTAATTGGCCCAATGGAAGGCGTGTATAACGGGCGATAATCATTGCGATAACATCAGAGCCACCCGATGTTGCCTTTGATTTGAAGATTAGACCAACTCCGGCACCTACGAGCGCACCCCCAAAGACTGACGATAGCAGAGGATCAGATTCAACCAGTGGCTCAAATTTCGAGAAAAATGACAGCAGGTCGACAAATACAGAAGTAAGGACAAAGCCCACCACAGTTTTAGTCCCGAATCTTGGGCCTAACACCCTGGTGCCTATAATAGTAAGCGGGATGTTGAATAACAAGGCAGTTAAGCCCACCGGGGTGCCGAAAAGATGGTGTAGAACGATTGAGATACCATATATGCCGCCAGGTACAATTTTATAGGGAGTAATAAAGTATACATAGCCGGTAGCGACAAGGAAAGTGCCAACCAGTATTAATGAATATGAGATGAACCACTTTTTGGTGAATAATTGCTCTTTCTGCAGAAATGGCATAATTTAATATTATAATGATTGATTATAGAACAGTAAATAATAATGAATTGGATATTAAAGCTGAGCAACTTTATCACTCAATGAACGAAAACCCTCGCCCAAAATTTCATTTGCGTCCACTACAGTAACAAAGGCTTCAGGATCAATCTGGTGAATATACTCTTGCAAGATGGCGAGTTCTCTCCGGTTAACAACTGCGAATATGATGGTTTTATCACTGTCGTTATACATTCCCTTACCCGGTATATAAGTGCCACCTCGTTCAAGATCATTGATAATCTTATCACGAATAAGTGTAAACTCATTTGAAATAATAAGCAACATCTTATCATAGCTTACCCCTTGCATAGTGATATCAATTACCTTGCCTGTTATGAATATTACTATCCAGGAATACAAAGGAATACGCCAGTCTTTGAATACAATCAAGCCAAAAAGAACAATGGCAGAGTCAACATATATCATGAGCTGACCAAGGGGAAGACGCGTGTATTTTGAAATAATCATGGCTACAATGTCAGAACCACCTGAGGTTGCCTTGGCATTGAAAATGAGGCCTAAGCCAAATCCAATCAACACACCACCAAAAATACAAGCCAATAATACTTCGTTTGCCAGACCCAGGTAGTCGCCTTCACCTACAACATAGGTAAGCAAATCCATAAATACGGAAGTCAAAACAAAACCCACCACAGTTTTAATTCCAAAGCGTGGACCAAGAATCTTTATACCAATAATAGTAAGAGGAATATTAAGAACCAGGCCAAATAGACCTATGGGTATACCTGTTGGCCAAAAGGAGAATATGCCTACAGTTAGATGGTGAACTACAATGCCGATGCCATAGACACCACCGGGCACAATATTATAAGGATTGATAAAAAATACAAAACCGGCAGCAAGAATAAAAGAACCGATTGTTATCAAAGCATAGGCTTTGAACCATCTTGCTGAAAAAATCTTTTCGTTTTGAACAAATGCCATAAATTTGTAATTTTGAAGAATTCAGAAATTCTCTGCAAAGCTACTGCACAATATACGGGTGTGCAAATCGTTTTATAATTCTTCGAAGTTTTAATTCAACAATGGAGTGGTTTATTTATATTTTTGTACATTTGACACCTAAATCTTTTTCAATTGTATTGTACCTGTAGTGTATTACTTTTGCGTTTATTTTTGATTAATAGGAAAATTGGTTGTCGAATTCCCCCTTCAACTTTCGACAAATAACTGACAATAAAGGAAACCGTTGCTGAAACAAACTATAAGAAATGCTGCAATGAAGAGCATTCTACAAAGTTTTAAGTCATTAAACATTACCGGTATACTGGTAATTATGTTTCTGGTACCTTTCACATTAAAAGGGCAGCAGGAACCCCAGTTTACCCTTAATCAATTTAATCACACCACTGTGAATCCGGGTTATGCCGGTTTACGGGATGCAATCTGTGTTACGGGATTGGTTAGACAGCAATGGATTGGGTTGAATGATGAGGATGGCAATCATGTAGCACCTGAAACCTTTGTAGTTAATGCCGATGCCCCAATAAGGTTACTTCATGGGGGATTATCGGCTGTAGTAATGCAGGATAAGATTGGTTATTTCAAAGATGTATACGTAAAATTGGGGTATTCATATAATAAGTCACTCGGCAGTGGGGAGCTTGGTATTGGCCTAAATGTTGGGTTTCTCAATAAATCACTTGATTTCAGTAAGTTGAAGCCGGTTGAACAGGACCCGCTTATTCAGGGTGCTGAAGAAAGTACCATGTTCACTGATATGGGGTTTGGTATATTCTACCTGCAACCAGGCGGTCTCTACGTGGGAATATCAGGTGCCCAGCTGCTTCAAGGCTCAAAAGAACATGGTAACGGGCAATTGGAATATGACCTCACCAGGCATTATTATGGAACGGCAGGGTATGAAATATCATGGATTCGTAACCCGGCATATGTCTTTACGCCAAGCGTATTTGTGAAATATGATGGAACAACAGCGCAGGTTGATATAAATGGAATGATAGAATATAACAGGAAATTCTGGGGAGGACTTACTTATCGTTTTCAGGAAACAACTGCTGTTATGATAGGATTAAACGTTAAGGATCTGAGTATTGGATATGCCTATGATATTCCACTCTCCAAAATTGGGGGAGCTGGTAGTCATGAAGTGATGGTAAGATATTGCTTTCAATTGGCATTGGAGAAAACCAAAAAAAGTTTTCGGAATACCAGATTCTTATAAAGAAATAGTTGCATTGAAATATTATTATGCTATTTTTGTCGATCAAAAATCGGTTAAAAGCTAATAATAAACCTTTTGTAGAACCGTTATTTGCATTAAAATCAGGTAATAAACATGAAAAGACTCTTCAACTACATCATTGCAGCCCTTATTCTGAGTAGCTGCGGTAACTCAGGAAATGGGGAACTGGTAGGTGTTTCAAAACGAGAAAAATTTTATCAACCCGATCCATATGGTATGGCTTATATACCTATGGGCAGTTTTACTATGGGTGTTGGTGATCAGGATGTCCCTTATGCGCACATCAATGATCCAAGAACTGTTTCTATCAGTGCATTCTACATGGATGAAACAGAGATTACCAACAATGAATACCGCCAGTTTGTATACTGGGTCAGGGATTCCATCGCCCGTCGTAAATTAGGAGATGTTAAGCCTGAAGACTATCTCATAGAAGAAAACAAGAAGACAGGTGAAACCTACGATCCTCCATTCCTTAACTGGAAAACCGAGATTAAATGGAACGGTGAAGAGGAGCGTGATGCTCTTGAGGACATGTTCCTGCCTGAGCACGAAAGGTACTTCCGTAAAAAAGAGATAGATACACGGAAACTGTTCTATGAATATTATTGGGTTGATTACCGTGCAGCATCAGGTAAGGATTTCTCAGCCGGAGATCCTGTTAATGCTGGTTTGGCAAACCGTCCGCAAGGTTTGAAAGACCGTTCACTATACGTGAGAAAAGAGATCATAAATGTATATCCAGATACACTCTCATGGATTCATGATTATGCCTATGCATATAATGATCCAATGACTGAAAGGTATTTCTGGCATCCTGCCTACGATAATTATCCTGTTATTGGTGTAAACTGGAAGCAGGCAAAAGCTTTTGGAATATGGCGTACTGAGTTACTAAGAGCTTATATGAGCGGGCGCGGTAATGCAGTGGTAAATGAATTTAGAATGCCAACAGAGGCCGAATGGGAATGGGCAGCACGTGGTGGTAATTCCTTTAGTCCCTATCCATGGGGAGGTCCTTACAGCAGAAATGAAAAGGGCTGTTTCCTTGCAAACTTCAAACCACTCAGGGGTAATTATGTTGACGATGGTGGTTTAACTCCGGTAATAGTTGCCCATTATCCAGCAAATGATTTCGGCTTGTATGACATGGCCGGTAATGTTGCTGAATGGACAAACGATGCATTCGATGAATCATCCTACAATTTTACCTGGGATATGAATCCTTCCTATAGCTATAATGCCAAGGATAGTGATCCTCCAGCACTGAAAAGAAAAGTGGTTCGCGGAGGTTCCTGGAAAGATATATCATACTACTTACAGGTAAATGCACGTACCTACGAATATCAGGATACCTCAAAGAGTTACATTGGGTTCCGTTGTGTTCAGAACTTCATGGGTCGTCAAAAAGATGATAATCCAGCACGAGCATCAAAGATCTACAATTAAAAGAAATCATTGAATAAACTCAAACCAATCAAATAAAATTCATCACTCAAATCAAACTTAGCAATCATGGGATTGAACAATTTAGTCAGAGGAAGAGGGTTCAAAAACTTTATGGCAAAACTGTACGGCTGGGGAGCTGCAGTTGTTATATTAGGAGCCTTATTCAATATTAACCATTATCAGGGTGCAAATGAAATGTTGATAATCGGTCTAGGAACGGAAGCTTTGATTTTCTTCTTTTCAGCATTCGAACCACCTCACGTAGAACCCGATTGGAGTTTAGTTTATCCGGAATTGGCCGGAATGTACCACGGTTCAGGTATTACCGGTGCCAAGAGTGGTAAGACTCCAACTCAGGAACTTGACAACATGCTTGAGAAGGCCAAAATTGGACCTGAATTAATACAGAGTTTGGGTACAGGCTTACGCAACCTTAGCGAAAATGCAAGCAAAATGTCGGATCTGTCAAGTGCAGCCGCTGCAACAGGTGATTATACCCGTACATTATCAAGTGCCAGTAAATCAGTTAGTGATTTATCAGCCAATGTTGCTAAAGCAGCTGAAACAACCAATCAGTTTACCGGTACTTACCAGCAATCTGCTCAGGCATTTGCCAACTCAGTTCAAAAACTTGATTTCTCAGGCCTTGATACCAGAGCTTACAGTGATCAGATGCAGAAGTTATCAAACAATATTGCGGCCTTGAATGCTGCTTATGAACTCCAACTTAGAAGTTCAAATGCGCATGTTGAGGATTCCAACAAGCTGCATAATACATTGAACCAGTACTTAACAAACATTAGTGATTCTGCTCAGGATATTAACAAGTATCGTCAGGAAATGGATAATCTGACCAAGAAAGTTACGGCACTGAACCAGGTTTATGGCAATATGCTTGCTGC
>JAEYXG010000322.1 GCA_023428585.1 Bacteroidota bacterium | reverse complement strand
GGGTATAGTTGCTCAACAGCCTCTGCAAGCAAATGTGCCGAAGAATGCCACATAGTATACTTGCCTTCAGTGGGATCCCATGTATTCAGCTTGAGATGTGCATCACTGTTGATTGGGCGGTTAATATCCCATATTTCACCATTAACTGTAGCAGATAACACATTACGAGCAAGTCCCTCACTTATACTCCTTGCTATTTCAAACGAATTTGTACCTTCAGGGTACTGCCTTACAGTATTGTCGGGCAAAGTTATATTAATCATAGTTCTTTTTAAAAGGGGTACAAAGGTAATCATTTTTATTACACATAAGTAATCACCCTACTCTTCAGTCTTGTTCACTAAAAATTCAATTATTGAATTATCAAATGCTTTTTTATCCTTAACTTTAAGGCACGATTATTGAAGGTTATAGAAATCAACCAAAAAATTATTAAACTTAAACAATACAATCATGAAGAGGACTACCATTTTTTCCGTATTACTGGCATTTGCATTAACAATGGCTATGCCTGACAATATTTCTGCTCAGAATGTCAAAGCTGACCAACAGAAAAAAATCGAAAAAGCTGAAAAAAAGCAAAAAAAGGATAAAAAGAAATCAGGCGCAGTTATAGAAGCTCCGGTTCCAGCAGATGCCCCATTACCTCCGGGTCAAGTTGGTAAGGTGGAATCAAATGACAAAATTAAAGGATATGAGAAAACTGCCGAGATTGGTGAGAAAGAAGGATGGAATAAGGATGCTGAAAAGATGACGGAAAAGGATATCAAAAAGGCAGAAAAGGAAATCATAAAGAATAAAAAAGAGATTAAAGCTGCAAAAAAAACTATTAAAGAAAATGAGAAGGCCGTAAAAGAAGCTAAAAAAGCCATCAAAGAGCAGAAAAAATTGGAAAAAGCTCAAAGAAAAGCTGAAAAAGCAAGACTAAAAGAATTAAAACAACAAGAAAAAGAAGCTAAACAATTACGAAAAGCTGAAATAAAAAAGCAAAAGGAATTAAACGAGATTAAAGAGGAGAAGACTATTCTGGAGAAAGAAATTCAGAAAACACAGACTATTGAGGTTTCACCTAAATAATATTTCAATTGCTGATTCAATGGAATAAATAATTTTAAAATAATCATTTATTGCCTATTGATAATAAAGCAGTGCTTTTTGAAAGCACTGCTTTATTTTTTTTAGGATAAACTTAATCATTATTTATTGTGAACTTGAATATCAAGTCTGATGGTACTATATTTACATTTTTGACTATTTTTGCGGTACTAAAATCTTCAAATGATTAAAAGAATAGCGGCATTAATCTTACTATTTACTGCAACAATAGTATTATTGGCTGATTCCTGCATTCCACACCATCATCATGGAGATGAAATTTGCTTTAACGATTCACATTGTTGCCCTGATAAACATTCTGTAGAGTTTCCTATACAATCAGGTGATAATCCCAACGATGCTGATGATTGCGGCTCCTGTAAGCTGAAACAGGCTATCATGCTGACTGTTGTTCATCAATATGATAATCTGTTCAAGAGCATTAAATACAATTCAATAATCCTGACTGATCTGTTACCAACGAGTTCATACTTCCTATTATCGCCCGATATTAATACATCCTCCGAGTTCCGATACTTTAAATTCCTATTAATAGTTACGCATTCGAATGAAGGTGGATTTTCAGGACTTAGGGCCCCTCCTGCTGCCTAAAGAGATCACACTGCCTAATTTGCGAAACAGAATCGCACACTAGTTTTCATTTTTTCCAATTATTTATTTTTATAAAGTGATGAAATACAAAGCACTCGCATGCCTGTTACTGGTAATGGCAATCACAGCTTGTGGCCATAGACACGATGGGATTAAAGATGAACATGATCACGAAGAACCTAAACTGCAATTCACTGCTTATAATTCAGACTATGAATTATTTATCGAAACAGATCCCTTCTTTTCAGGAGCATCGGTCAATATATTGACGCATATATCTATGCTGCCCGATTTTCGAGCCTTTGAAGAAGGGACTGTAAAATTGAAACTAATTACAGGTAATAATATCACCGAACAGATACTAAACACTCCAACACGAAAGGGAATATATAGTTTTGACATAAAACCTGTTGCATTTGGCAATTCACGCTTGGTATTCGAGATTAACAACGGTGATAAAACATCAACGATAGAGATTGATGGGGTTAACGTATTCAAAACTGAAGAAGATGCTCACGAAGCAGCTGAGCATGAAGAACATTCTATGACAAATGCTGTGGTTTTCACCAAGGAACAATCATGGAAAGTAGATTTCGCGACCGAACTTCCAGAAATAATACCATTTGGGCAGATAATAAAGACCTCTGCATTGGTAGAACCCGCGCAAGGTGATGAAATGATAGTTACAGCCTTAACCGGAGGTATCACTAATTACAATGGAACCTTAATAACTGAAGGTAAACATATTTCTGCAGGTCAATCTCTGATCAATATTACCGGAAGTGGGATGGCTGACAAGAATAGTGCTGTTATTTATGCCGAATCAAAGAATAATTATGATAAAACCAAGCAAGAGTATGAACGCTTAAAAAAACTAGCTGAGGATAAAATAGTTTCTGAAAAAGAACTGCTCGCAGCAAAAACACAATATGAAAATTACAAGGCCATATATGAAAACCTTAAACTAAACTTTAGCTCCTCGGGACAGAATGTTAGAAGTCCAATGAATGGCTTTATAAGCAAGATATTTATAAAGAATGGCCAATATGTTGAAGCCGGTCAGCCATTAGTTACCATTGCCCAGAACAAAAATCTTCTTATAAAAGCAGAAGTCCGACAACGTTACGCACCATTCTTATCCTCAGTTTCATCGGTAACTATCAAAACAAGGAGTGGCAAAACCTATTCTCTGGATGAACTTAATGGCAAAATTCTGTCAATAGGACAAAGTTTAGGATCAGAAAATTATCTTATACCTGTCAGTTTACTCATAGAAAATAATGGAACCTTTATACCAGGGGAGTTTGTAGAGCTTTTTCTTAATTCACATTCTGGCACACAATCCCTTACAATACCAAATGAAGCATTACTTGAAGAACAGGGCGCTTTTTTCGTTTTTGTGCAAATCACACCAGAATTATTTGAAAAACGTGAGATTACCATTGGTGCCACCGATGGTTTGAGGACCGAGATAAGAGGCAGATTATCTGAAACAGAACGCATAGTCACCAAAGGTGCCATTCTGATAAAATTATCGCAATCATCAAGCGCTTTGGATCCTCATGCAGGCCACGTACATTAAAAACCGGAACCATGTTGAACAGTATTATTAAGTTATCATTGAACAATAAGTATCTGGTCTTATTGTTTTCACTTTTGCTCTTAATTACGGGACTAAGGACTGCCATGAAAATGGATGTAGATGTCTTTCCCGATCTCACAGCTCCTACAGTTGTAGTAATGACTGATGCCCATGGAATGGCATCAGAGGAAGTTGAACGGATGGTTACATTCCCAATTGAAACTGCGGTTAATGGAGCCACTGATGTAAGGCTGGTAAGGTCTGTTTCATCACAAGGATTCTCATTTGTGTGGGTTGAGTTTGATTGGGGCACGGATATCCTGAAAGCAAGACAAATAGTAAGCGAGAAGTTGATCAGCGTCACTTCCCATATGCCTTTGGGCGTTGATCAGCCTGTGCTTGCACCCCAATCCAGTGTAATGGGTGAAATATTCTTTATCGGAATGCAGGCCGATAGCACTAGTATGATGGATTTACGAACAATAGCTGAATGGAACATCAAGCCAGTATTGCTTTCTACCGGGGGTGTATCGCAGGTAACCATTATTGGTGGTGATTACAAGCAATACCACATACTAGCAGACCCCTATAAGATGAAATTCTATAAGGTTACAATGGATGAACTTGCCGGTGTTTGCAAAGGAATTAGCCAAAATTCCACCGGAGGAGTTGTTCGCGAATATGGAAATGAATACGTTGTAAGAGGGATCGCCAGAACTTATGATCTTGAAGCATTGGGAAATTCTCTCATTAAATCTGTCAATGGAAAATCAATAAGAGTCAATGATGTCGCACAGGTTATCATTGGCAGCGGTGTTAAGATGGGTTATGCCTCAGAGAATGCATCACCTGCAATTATCATTTCGGTATCAAAACAACCAAACACCAATACACTGGCAGTTACAGAGCGTATTGAAAGCAATCTGGTTGATGTTCAGAAAACACTGCCTCCAGATGTGCGATTGGATACCAAGATATTTCGTCAAGCCGATTTCATTGAAACATCTGTGAAGAATGTACAGAACGCTCTTTTAGAGGGGGCCATCTTTGTTGTTCTGATTCTATTCATTTTCCTTGGAAGTTTCAGAACCACGCTTATTTCTCTGGTTGCAATACCACTTTCCTTATTGGGGGCTATACTTGTAATGCATTTTCTTGGCTTAAACATAAATACCATGAGTTTAGGCGGCATGGCAATAGCAATTGGATCACTGGTTGATGACGCCATAATAGATGTTGAGAATGTTTATAAAAGACTCCGACAAAACAGGGCGAAACCTATTGACGAGAGAGAATCAACATTTAAGGTTGTATTGCAGGCTTCCATTGAAATCCGTGCATCAATCCTTAATGCAACATTAATAATCATTGTTGCCTTTATTCCTCTTTTCTTCCTTACTGGAATGGAAGGCAGGATGCTCCAGCCTCTAGGGATTTCGTTCATTGTCTCACTATTTATTTCCTTGATTGTTGCAATGACGCTTACCCCACTGCTTTCAAAAATGCTTCTTTCTGATGACAGATATCTTTCAAGAAATGAAAAGGAAAAATGGTTGGTACGGACATTGACTCATCACTATAAAAAATCACTCATCTGGTCGCTTTCACATAAAAGGGTTATTCTACTTTCAACCTTGGCTCTGTTCTTTATTGCCATGGTAATGTTTTTATCCATGGGACGCAGCTTTCTACCGGAATTTAACGAAGGATCACTAACACTATCAGTAATATCAAAGCCCGGCACTTCACTTGAGGAGACCAATCGACTTGGCAATATTGTTGAAAAAGAGTTGCTTTCAATCCCTGAAATTTCAAGTACTGCCCGAAGAACCGGAAGAGGTGAGTTGGATGAGCATTCGCAAACTACCAATAGTGCTGAAATAGATGTTAATTTTAAGCTTGCCGATCGAAGCAGGGAAGATTTCATGGATGAAGTGCGGACAAAGCTGTCAGGTATTCCAGGCATCGCCTCTACCGTCGGACAGCCATTGGGACACCGTATTGACCATATGCTCTCCGGAACCAAGGCTAATATAGCCATTAAACTTTTTGGCAATGACCTTAATAAGATGTTCAGCCTGGGTAATGAAATCAAGAATGCTATTGCTGACATTGATGGTCTAGTTGATGTCAATGTTGATCAACAAGTTGAGATTCCTCAGATTCAGATAAGAGCTAATCGTGAAATGCTTGCACAGTATGGTATTACCATAGATGAATTCAATCATTTTGTAGATCTCTCATTTGGCAATGAGAAATTGGCTGATATTTATGAAGGGCAACGCAGCTTTGACCTTGTTCTAAAGCTTACACCAGAGTATACCGAGTCTATTGATGGTATACGAAGTGCATTGATTGACGCGCATGATGGGAAGAAAATCCCATTGGAGGAGGTGGCCGATATTGTTTCAGTTGCAGGCCCCAGTTCAATCAGCAGAGAGAATGTTCAGCGCAAAATAGTAGTTTCAGCGAATGTTTCCGGGCGAGACTTAAGCGGAATTGTGAATGATATTAAGAAAGAAGTTAATTCAAGTATTGTTCTTCCTGAAGGTTACAGAGTTGAATATGGCGGTCAATTTGAGAGTGAAGCAGCTGCATCCCGAACACTGACATTCACCTCCATTCTGGCAATTTTTATAATTCTGCTCATATTATTTCAAGAGTTCCGCAACTTGAAGCTTGCCGGTATTGTGCTGCTAAACATTCCCTTGGCATTAATCGGTGGTGTGTTTGCCATCTTCTTTACTTCCGGGATCCTTAGCATACCGGCCATAATAGGTTTCATTACTCTTTTTGGTATTGCCACCCGAAACGGCATTCTGCTGATCTCTCATTATACGCATTTGCAACAGCAGGGAATATCACTCTTTGAAACAATTACGACAGGTTCTGCCGATAGGCTAAACCCGATACTTATGACTGCCCTCACTGCTGCCCTTGCTTTAATTCCAATGGCTTTTAAGGGCAATTTGTCAGGAAACGAAATTCAAAGCCCAATGGCTAAAGTTATTCTTGGTGGTTTGCTCACTTCAACACTTCTTAATATATTTATAGTACCAATTGTGTATAGTGTACTTTCAAAACATGGCATCATTAATTCAAATAAAAAATGAAACACTTAATATTCATTGTCATTTCTTTGATTTGGCAGGTCAATGTCAATGCTCAATTATCTATTGATCAAGTAATAAAGCAGGTGGAGGCAAATAATGTGCATCTTTTGTCGATGAAACAGTATGCTGATGCCGAAAAACTAGAGAATCAAACAGGCCTTTATCCACAGAATCCCGAAGTTGGTTTCAATTATTTGTGGGGAGATCCGGCGGTCAGTGGAAACAGGAAAGATTTCAGCATTTCTCAAACCTTTGATTTTCCGTCTGCATATATTCATAAATCAGCCATTGCTGACCTCCGGAATAATCAATCAGATATCAAATACTTGCATGATCTTCTGAAGTTACGTCATGAAACCCGATTGGTATGCATTGACCTAGTTTATTTTAATTCAGCCATTTCAGAGGCCAACAGAAGAATTGAGAATGCCAGATTGGTTGCTGATGCCTTTAAATTGAAATTCAATAGTGGTGATGCTAATATTATTGAATACAACAAAGCACAGCTTGATCTGCTTAATGCACAAAAACAGTTAGAAGCCCTTCTATTGGAAAAAGACAAGTTGCTTCTTAACCTTACACAACTGAATAATGGTATCCCCATAGAATTTAACAATACCAATTACGAGGTTAGTGTAATTGATGCTGATTTTGATGAATGGTATAAGAGTGTTGAGCCTAAAAATCCTGATTTAAGGTGGATACAGCAGGAGTATGATATTATTAACAGGCAGGTAAGCCTCAACTCGGCATTGGCCTTACCGAAAGTATCTGTAGGCTATATGAGTGAGAGTCTGCCTATTGAAAAATTCAACGGTTTGACCATGGGAATTACTATCCCTCTTTTTGAAAACAAGTATACCGTCAAATCGTCCAAAGCACGTTTATCCGCATTGCAAAGCCTACAAAAGGATAATAAGTTGACTTTCTATTACGAGATGAAATCAAAATATAATTCTGCAGTTCGTCTTGCCGAAAACGTCAACAATTATCGCTCAAATCTGAGTCTTTTCAATAATTCGAAGCTTCTTAAGAAGGCTCTTGATGCAGGTGAGATATCACTCCTTGATTATATACTTGAGCTTTCACTCTACTATGATAGCCTCGATCAACTACTACAGCTTGAAAAGGAAAGGAACAAAGCTGATGCAGAGTTACTCTTGTATGCTTATTAAGATGTATTTATTGATTAATGACCTATAATCAGACCAATCTTCATAACTTTGGTTAAGAAACATTTCTTTACTGAAGATGGCTGATTCAAAGCAATTTAGTCCGGACAAGGATGCTATAAAACAATTCCAGATCCAACCGAATATTGGCAATCATCTTGCTCTTCAACTGGTTACTGCAGGTATCACTTCCATTGATCAACTCAGAGATATAGGAAGCGAAACAGCTTTTATCCGATTGAACGAAATGGACAATTCCCAATGCATCAACTCATTATATGCTTTGGAAGGCGCCATACAGGGAATTCGCTGGCATTCACTTGAAAAGACAAGAAAGAGAGAATTACTTGATTTTTTCAATCAGGTGAAAGGAGGTGTAGAAAAATAGAATGTGTTTGGAAACCAGATAAACCATTCTAACTTTGCAGCATAAAATTGTGCTGTAATGAAACGCAACGACCTGCTCCTGTTATTATTTGTAGTAATTCTATTTCTTCCATTCTTTATAAGTGATGACGTATATAACCTGTATGAAAAACTTAACAGGAATCACGGCTTTATACTTAGCTTTATTAAGTTTGCCATATTGGCAACCCTCGGTGAAGTCATTGGTCTCAGGATAAAAACGGGTCAATATAATGCACCGGGCTTTGGAATCATTCCACGAGCCATAGTATGGGGATTTCTTGGCATTGCAATCAAGCTTGCTTTTATTGTCTTTACATCGGGAACCCTTGATTTTCTGACATATATGGGTATGGATGATCCTGCCGCAGTTTATAAGGCTGATTTTAGCTTACAGAAACTGTTAATTGCCTTCTGCATCAGCTTCTTAATGAACACCATCTTCGCTCCTATCATGATGACGACCCATAAAGTCACTGATATACATATCCTGAATACAGGTGGAACTATTAAAGGACTGCTATCGCCTATCAGGGTAGGGCATATATTAACCCATTTAAATTGGGACGTGCAATGGAACTTTGTTTTCAAAAAAACAATTCCTTTTTTCTGGTACCCGGCTCATACTTTAACATTCTTACTCCCAACTGATTTCCAGGTACTATTTGCTGCATTGCTTGGTATTGCTCTCGGTTTGATACTGGCAATTGCCTCACTCAAAGGCCGTTGAATCAAAATAATACAATAATTGAAGCAACAAGCACCCTATTTGATACTAATTATATAAATTGCAGCCAATATGAAGGCTCAGTTCACTTTTACTAAAAGGCAAAAAATAATACAGATATATTACTCAATGTAAATCAAAATGTAATGAAGGAACAATTCAGAAATGACACTCCAATTAATTATGACGTAGTTCAATCTGTCATCAATCAGTTGAATCTCCCCTGCGTGGGCAATGCCAGTATTAGAGAAATCAAGAAGATCATTGACATGATTGAGAAACAGACGGGCAATAAATTCATCCGTATGGAAATGGGTATTCCCGGGCTGAAACCTCCAACAATTGGCACTGAAGCAGAAATTGAAGCACTGCGCAAAGGCGTTGCGGCTATTTATCCCGATATCGATGGGAACCACGAGCTAAAGGGTGAAATTGCACGCTTTGTCAAGAACTTTCTGAATATAGAGGTAGCACCTGACTCTTGTATTCCAACAGTTGGAAGCATGCAAGGCAGTTTCGCAGCATTTCTAACACTTGCCAGATTGGATGCAAAACGCGATACTACTTTATTTATTGACCCTGGTTTTCCTGTGCACAAACAGCAGCATAAGGTTCTGGGTCAGAAGTTTGAAAGTTTCGATGTTTATGATTTTCGTGGAGAGAAACTACGTGCCAAACTTGAATCATATTTCAAGACCGGAAAAATCCATTCAGTTCTTTATTCAAATCCAAACAATCCCTCATGGATTTGCTTTACTGACGAAGAACTTCGTATCATAGGCGAACTTGCAACCCAATATGATGTGGTGATTTGTGAAGACCTGGCATATTTCGGCATGGATTTCCGCAACGATTATTCCAAGCCGGGTGTACCACCCTATCAGCCAACGGTAGCCAACTATACTGATAATTACATTCTCTTCATCTCAAGCTCAAAGGTATTCAGTTATGCCGGTCAGCGTATAGGAATGATGGTAATCTCCAATAAATTATTTGCCAAGAAATCGCCTCACCTCCTTAATTATTACAGCAGTGATATCTTCGGCAGAGCCATGATATTTGGTACAGTATACGCATTAAGTTCAGGTACGGCCCATTCAGCCCAGTATGCACTTACAGCAATGCTGAAAGCTGCAAACGATGGCAAGTTCAACTTCCTTGATGAAGTAAAGATCTATGCTGAAAAAGCCCATATAATGAAGGAACTGTTTTTGAACAATGGATTTCATATTGTTTATGACAAGGATATTGACAAGCCCGTAGCCGATGGTTTTTACTTTACCATTGCCTATCCCGGATTCAGTGGAGTTGAATTGATTGAAGAGCTGTTCTACTATGGCATCAGTGCCATATCACTTGCCATTACCGGAAGCACCAGAACAGAAGGCCTGAGGGCATGTGTCTCATTGGTTCATCCATCGCAATTCCCTGATTTGGAGATAAGGTTGAAGAAATTCCACCAACACCATGCATTGGTTGCCAATCCTGCTTAATCTATTGGTAATATGCACGGAGTAAATGGCTTGATGGTTTTAGAGTGCCCTTAATCATAACCGGTCAAGGTCATGTTTGGAATTAATCGAGCCTTTTACATTCCTTGACCTACTGATGCATATATTATTTGAAATTGATGGAATGATGTGATCACTGCAATGAACATTGAAGTAAAAATCCAAGGGAATCAGGTTGACATGTAACTTCATTGCATTGCACTGTTTATAATGGTTTTAAATTAGCTAATAATAAATATTTCCAATGGTTTTATTAGGTTCCGAATGGTAAATAATTACTAATTTCGTAGCCAGAATAGTATAAAATAAATCTGTTTATCATGGCAAAAGTTAAAGGTGATATTGTCATTGACATAGAAAAATGCAAAGGCTGCCAGGTATGTATCCCGGCTTGTCCGTTTGATGTCATTGGAGTATCAAAAAACGTTAATGGCAAAGGTTACAACTATGTTGAAACTGTAAATGAGGAATGTACCGGTTGCACTAACTGTGCTGTAGTATGTCCTGATGGTGTTATCACTGTTTACAGGAAAAGAATTGAGTAAAGAAATCTAATTACTGAATGAGTATGAAAGAACTGAGATTAATGAAAGGCAATGAAGCCTTTGCCGAAGCAGCTATCAGAGCAGGTGCCGATGGATACTTTGGTTATCCGATTACCCCGCAATCAGAAGTTATGGAGTACCTCATGGCCGAAAAGCCTCATGAGCGTACCGGCATGATTGTTTTACAGGCAGAGAGTGAAGTAGCCGCAATCAATATGGTTTACGGTGGCGCCTCTTGTGGAAAAAGAGTAATGACTTCCTCTTCCAGTCCGGGCATGAGCCTCAAGCAGGAAGGGATTTCCTATATAGCTGGTGCTGAATTGCCATGTGTTATCCTTAATGCTGTCCGTGGTGGACCAGGTTTGGGAACAATTCAACCATCACAGAGTGATTATTTCCAATCAACCAAAGGTGGCGGTCATGGTGATTACCGTTTAATCGTACTCGCCCCATCTTCTGTCCAGGAAATGGCCGACTTTGCTCCTTTGGCATTTGATCTTGCCTTCAAGTACAGAAATCCTGTACTGATTCTATCTGATGGTGCCATAGGTCAAATGATGGAGAAAGTTGAATTGCAGGAACAGCGTCCTCGCTTTACCGAAGAGGAAATCAGGAAAAATACACCATGGGCTACTATGGGCAAAACACCTGACCGCGAGCGCAATATTATAACATCACTGAACCTTGATTCACATGTTCAGGAAGAGCATAACATACACCTTCAGGCAAAATACCGTGAAATAGAAAAGAATGAAACACGCTGGGAAACTATCCAGTGTGATGATGCTGATTATATTCTTGTTGCTTATGGCACCAGTGCACGTCTCAGTCAAAAAGCTGTTGATATAGCCAGGGCCAAAGGTATAAAACTTGGTCTGCTGCGTCCTATTACGCTTTTCCCATTCCCTACTCAACCAATTGCCGAATTAGCAAACCGTGTTAAGGGTATCTTAAGTGTTGAGATGAGTGCCGGACAAATGGTTGAGGATGTACGTCTCGCCGTTGGTGATAAAGTAAAAGTTGCACATTTTGGCCGTATGGGAGGCATCATCCCTTCACCACCTGAAATTGTGGAAGCATTGGAATCAAAATTAATCGGAGGATAAGAAATGGATACAATATCAAAAGAAGATATCCGTAAACCGGAAAACATTGTCTACAAACGTACGGAGCTCCTTACTGATAAGGTGATGAGTTATTGCCCCGGTTGCGGACACGGTACGGCTCACCGTATAATCATGGAAGTGCTTGAAGAAATGGGCATTCAGGATAAAACCATAGGCATTGCACCTGTGGGTTGCTCTGTATTGGCTTATGAATTCATGAACATAGATATGCAACAGGCTGCGCACGGCCGTGCTCCTGCCCTTGCTACCGCTGTTAAAAGGCTAAATCCTGATAAATTTGTATTTACCTACCAGGGTGATGGCGACTTAGCCGCGATAGGAACTGCTGAAACCATTCATGCTTGTAACCGTGGAGAGAATATCGTTATTGTATTCATCAATAATGGTATATATGGTATGACCGGCGGTCAAATGGCTCCAACTACTCTTGAAGGCATGAAATCATCTACTTCTCCTTATGGCCGGGATATCAAATCAATGGGTAATCCTATCAAGATGACTGAACTTGTGGCTCAACTTCCCGGTACTATTTACGTTACACGACAGGCCGTTCATACACCTGCACATGTCCGTAAAGCCAAGAAAGCCGTTCGCAAGGCATTTGAAAACCAGAAACTGAATAAAGGACTCTCATTTGTTGAAATAGTCTCCAACTGTAATTCCGGTTGGAAGATGACGCCAAATCAGGCTAATGAGTGGATGGTTGAAAACATGTTCCCGTTCTACCCACTGGGAGATATCAAAGTAAATGAGGATTAATTAAAAAATTTTAAGCAATGACTGAAGAAATTTTAATAGCAGGCTTTGGTGGACAAGGTGTTCTCTCCATGGGCAAAATCCTCGCCTACTCAGGTGTAATGGGCAATAAAGAAGTAAGCTGGATGCCTTCCTATGGTCCTGAAATGCGCGGTGGAACTGCTAATGTTACCGTTATAATAAGTGATGAACGCATAAGTTCACCCATCTTAAGCTCCTATGATACGGCGATTATCCTCAACCAGCAATCAATGGATAAGTTCGAGGCATCAGTAAAGCCAGGCGGAATACTAATCTATGATCCAAATGGCATTACCCGTCATCCTTCAAGAAAAGATATTAATATCTATTCTATTGAAGCTGCTGATGAAGCTGCAAAAATGGGTATGACCAAGGTATTTAATATGGTAGTATTGGGCGGATTCTTAAAGATCAAGCCTATTGTTCAACCTGAGTTTATACATAAAGGACTTGAGAAATCACTACCGGCCCGTCATCATAATATGATTCCTGAAAACGAAAATGCAATCGCCAAGGGCAAAGAAATCATTAAATCTGTTTTCTTATTAAATTAGTGCACACACACTATATAATCGAAACCTCCGTCAATCATACGGAGGTTTTTTTTATTCCATTATTGCATATATGCTGAATTGCGTGTTTGTGATTGTATAATCCTTTAGAATCAGCAATCAACTGAATAACAAATTGTAGTAGCGTTCAATCTTATCGCTTAACTCACCAACGGATATATATTTACTAACCCTGAAGTTCTCCTTCCCTTCAAAGAAAACAATGATTGTGGGACTTGCAAAGACGCCATACTCCGATGATAATTCAGGAAATTCGGCGGAATTGACAAACACAAGGTTCATTTTTTCAAAGTTCTGCGTAACCATTTCCTCAATTTTTGGGCGCAACGATACACAAGGTGCACAAGCATCATTATAAAAGTATACTGTTGTTGCAGCGCTATTAAGTATGGCACCCACCAACTCGCTCTTTTCCTTGATTATTTTCATGATTCTGTATTCTGATTAATTTTTAACTAATTGGTTTTGCATGGCACCCAAGGGTTTGCCAGAGCTTGATACCACTGTGTCTAGGCTTTGAAATGATATTCAGCGACAACCATTACTATATAAATTCAATTCTCTATTTCTTGATTTCCAGATATCTCTCTTTTCTATATGACCATAGCATAATACCAATGGCTATTACCAGAAATCCTGCTCCTACTATAAAGGTAAATACAAATCCATACAATTCAAAAAAGAACACCCCAAGCAGTGGTGCAAAAAGTGAGCGGGCACTTGTCAGGAATAAATGTACGGATTGGTAATCTCCTGCTTCTGATGGTTTGCAGAAATAAGCAGAACCAATGCTCCAAAGCAATGACATTGTGGCAGCAAAAATTGCCTGGAAGATAATATACGGTATCATTGCATAGTAGAACTTAATACCCAAAACGTAAGTATGTGCCGGCAAATAGTAGGTTAGAACCAGGCTTAACAGGAAAAGCATGATTGATAGAAAGGTGATGGCAGCAAACTTCCGAGGGTCGATTCTGGAAAGACTTCGTCCAAAATAAGGTATCAGGAATAAAGCAAGTATATTATAGACGTTCTTGTATGCGGCAACACTGAAATAGTTTAAACCGAGTTCCTTTTCGAAGAAAATGGTTATTACCGTAGTGGTACTCATGAAGGCAAAACCATAAAACATAAATCCCCACTCAAAATGCTTGAAAGGGAGATTATATCTCAGTATATCTCGCATACTTTTCATTGAACCTTTCACTGACAACCATATTCCATTTATCTTTTCATAAACTACTGATTCAGTATACTGTATCCTGGATAGAAATTCTGTCGATAAGATTCCGGAAATAGCTGCTATAATGAAAACCCATCTGAATGCGGCTGGATCGAGATCAAGCACCCAGCCATAAAGGAAGGCTGAAAACAACATTGTAATCTTTCCTGCTAATGTGGAGTAACTGAAAAGAGGCCCAAAATTGGAATGCTTGAAATTGCTCTTTAGGAATAGATTTATAGTGGGAAATATTACAAGATTTCCCAAGTAATAAATCAGAAAGATTGTCAGAAAAATGTAATGATAGATAGAATCAAAGGTATATGCGTCACTATTACGCGGGAAAAATATCAGTAATGCCAAGGGTAATCGCGTAGCGATACCGGTTATTTTGACCAATCGCTGTTTATTCTTCACCCTTTTCATCCATTCGGAAATGAAAATGAGAAAAATGAAGGCTATGACACTGAATTGAAATAGAAAACTCAGCTGATAGGAACTCCCCTTCAGGC
>JAEYXG010000179.1 GCA_023428585.1 Bacteroidota bacterium | reverse complement strand
CCTTTCAATCATATTCTCCAACTCCCTGATGTTACCCGGGAACGGAAACTCCTTTATCCTCCTGAGTGCTGAAGGATCAATCGGTACTATGGGCCTGTTCATGGCAGTGCAGTATTTGCGTATGAAGAATTCCACCAGCAGTGGTATATCTTCAATGCGTTCTCTTAGTGGCGGTACGGTTATGTTAACCACATTCAACCGGTAGTAGAGGTCTTCTCTGAATGCTCCCTTATCAACCATTATCTTAAGGTCGCGGTTGGTGGCACATATCACCCTGAAATCAGAGGTAATTTCCTTGTTTCCACCAACCCTTACGAAGCTTTTGGTTTCAAGTACCCTCAAAAGTTCCACCTGCATCTTTGGTGTTATGGTTGCTATTTCATCAAGGAAGATGGTACCACTATCAGCCATTTCGAACCGGCCTTTGCGATTATACACCGCTCCGGTAAATGCCCCTTTTTCATGGCCAAAGAGTTCACTTTCCAACAATGATTCTGAGAGGGAACCGCAATGTACACTAACCAATGGGAAGAACCTGCGTGGTGAGTTGGCATGTATGGCCCTTGCCACCAGTTCCTTGCCTGTACCGCTCTCACCGGTGATGATCACTGAGGCTGTCGACATTGCCACATTCTCTATCTCCTTGAGTACTTTGCGCATGGCCTCACTTTCCCCGATCATGTTCTCCACATTTTCCAATGAAACCACTCTCTCCTTGAGCATCTCGTTCTCTTCTTCCAGTTTTATCTGTCGTGAAGCATTTCTTACGAGGTGCGTGAGTTCGTCAGGATCAAATGGCTTGGTAACATAATCAAATGCACCATCTTTAAGTGCCTGAACGGCAGTATTGACTGTGGCAAAGGCTGTCATCATGATAACAATGGAATCCTGACGCATCGACTTTATTCTTCTCAGCATCTCCAAACCATCCATCCCCGGCATCTTGATATCCGCAAGTGTAATATCAAAGCTGCCTGCTTCCAGCATTGAAAGGGCTGTCTTTGCATTTTCGGCGCATTCAACGTGGTAGCCATCTTCAATGAACCAGTTGTATAGGGAGTCCCTTACCGATACTTCATCGTCAACAACCAGTATGGATATCTTTCTTGCCATATCTCTTTTTCTTAAGCTTTCGAAATTGGTAATGTTATTATAATGGTGGTTCCTTTGCCCCGTGTTGAGTTTACTCCTATCCGGCCCTTATGATTCTGTATAATTCCATGCACTATGGCCAGCCCGAGGCCTATGCCGCTAACATGTTCCTTGGTTGAGAAAAAGGGCTCAAATACATGCGGTATGTCTTCCTCTGCTATGCCTATGCCATTGTCGGTTATCTCAATTCTCATATGGTCCTTGTCGGGATTCAATGTCCTGAATACCACCTCTCCATTCTCGGTTACGGCTTCTGATGCATTCACAAGTATGGCAATGCACGCCTGCTTTATCTGGTTCGGACTGCAGTTAACCAGATCATTCTCCGCCGAGAAGTCCGACAGGAAGCTAATGTTGGCAATCTTCATCGGGTGCGACATAAGCTCAAAGGTCTCCGCAAGCAGCTCATGCAGGTGCTTGGGCTCAAACCCCTCATCGTCCTTGCGTGAAAAATCAAGCAATCCCTTTACTATGTCGCCGCATCGCTTGGTTTCACCCTCAACCAACGTGAGGTGCCTGAGCATTGACTCTTTCTTTACCGGATCTATGTCCTGATTGCTTAGCTGCTTATATATCAGTTTGGTGTATATCAGTATTCCCGACAACGGGTTGTTTATCTCATGGGCTACTGAGAGCGATAGTTTACCGAGTGATGCTATCCGTTCAATGTTGAACAGCTCACTCTGGGCATGGCCAAGCTCCTCCGACTTTTTCTGCACCTTGTACTCCAACTGCTGCGACCAGTTCTGCAATTCATTGGTAGCTGTCTGCAGGTTATCAAGCATATCATTGAAGGCGGTTGATACCATCCGCATATCTGATAATTGATTGGGAGGCAATTCCAACCGCATGCTCTTGTTTCCCTCAGCCACTGCTATGCTCGCATCAATAAGGGCATGAAGAGGCTGTTGAATGGATCTCTTGGTGAATAATATCAGAAACACTACCAATACTATTGTCATTAGTGATGCCATGAGGAAATAATCGGTGGTTGATTTCTGCAAAGCCTCATCCAATCCGGTCAAAGGCATCTTTATTATCAGTGAACCTAAAACTTCATCCTCCTTGCTGTGCGCATGACAGGAACTCTCATAACACGATCGGCTGTTCAGCACCGGCGATTTAATCATCAGGTAGCGGTTCTCTGAATTGTTGTGATTCATGCTGCATTCACTGTCCACATCTATTATCCTTGTCGACTTCTCCTTGAAGGCGAACATTTCCGAGAAGTTGGTGTGGCAGCTAATACAGTTGGGATCATTATGACTGCCTGCCGCATCATTGTTGATGGAAGAGTAGGCAAGCTGATTGTTCTTATCATACATGTTCACATCCTCAATGCCTGTCATTGAGTTGATCACATCAAGCGTGCTCTGAAGTGACGACCGGTCGTTCTCAAGCATGGAACGGTACAAGGCGCCTTCCACCAGATAACCTATGTTGTTGCCATTCTCCTGGATCACCTTTTTCATATAGGCTTCATTCACCGATCTGAAGATCACTCCAAAAACGATGAACAGGAAAAACAGCGAGATGGTAATTATAATGACCACCCTGCCATAAATGGTAGACCTGAACATTACAAATCGCCTGAACCACACATGCGTCAGTGCCCGGTTACGTATTTTCTTAAACCAACTCATATTAAGGTCTGTCATTCAATTATCAGGCTAAATTAAACAATTAAAATTAACTTAAACAACGATGTGCACTGCACATCGTTGTTTACTTTCTCCTGCCAGCCGGCTCATTGCCTTCAGGCAACTTCCTGATCGTATTTGACTTATTTTAAGGTATCAGCCGACTATAGCCACACCATACACCCCTATCTTGATGCATCAACAAACCGGGTCTGGAACTCTTCCCAAACCTTCGGATCAAGGTCGGCCAACACGTTATCAACCACTTCACCGCCATCCTGAAGCACTGCGGGTACCAGTTCCTGCTGACCCGGCGACTTGAATCCGGCGAAAAAGTCGCGTAAACGGCCATATTCATTCTTCAGCCATTTCTCGTAGGTCTGGTACATGAACATGAATTCCGTTTCACGTATCCAATTGGTTGGTATTAAAGTATAAATCCATCCATCACCATAAGGGGAGCTGTTTGCCAGGGTGGCATTCTTGTTCAGATTTTTATTCAGGTCAGCAATAATGCCTGAAACCGGTGAATACATGTTAAGCTGTTTCCCTTCGCTGATAAGGGTAAAGAGTAATTCTCCCTTACGCACCGAATCGCCCGATTCCTTCATCTTGAACCGTGAAACCGGTCCTGTAATGCGCTGCATGAAATCGTCAAGGCCTACCCTTACAATACCATTCTTTTCCATGAATGCCCATGTGTGTGTCTTGTCGTAGTATAATCCGGCGGGAGCCTTTACCTTATCGCCAAGAAATGTAACCTTATCAGTAATGTACCGTGGTTCCGGTTCGTACTTCTTTTTTCTTGATGATAAAACGGAAAGAATGATGATTATCGCACCGCTGATGATGATTCCAATAATCATGGATAGCCAAAGTGGAATGGCTGCTTCCTCTTCATTGCTTTCTGCGGTAAGCATGGCTCCTGAAAGGGCTGCAATGTTCTCCCTGCTTCTACTTATTTGCAACGCAGTATAGCCATTGGCTGAAAGCAAGGCCTGTCCGTCGTTCATAACCCATGTCAGAAATTCTATCTCCTCCTTGCCTGCAGGCTTGTTCTGTGCCAATGCATATATATTGCGGCATAATGGTGCAGGGTACTTGCCAACCCATAGACCGTGTATGAAATTTTCAGGGTCATTGTATATCTGCTCAAAACTGTCCAACCTACCGTTACTGTTCTTGTCAATCGGCAGTAAGGCGATGCCTTCGGCGAACTCTGAACAATCAGACTGACAGATATCCGACATGCGACAGAAACCAATGGCCTGCGGATTCTTTTGTATGGCAGCCTTGAGTTCATCGGCATTCTTAACCATTATCCCCTGAAGCAAGGAGGTCCCGGCATTGACATAATTGGCAAGCGCTTCATCCATCTCAGCATTATCAATACGATAGATAGTTACCGGCAGGTCATTCTCAACCTTGAGCAGAGTATTCCAGCCAATTGTTTCCGTGCCGGTGAGCATCTTGCGGAAGTCCCCCGCATTGATTCCCTGCCGCTCGATCACAGCCCGCAGCGGATTATTGCCATTCATAATGGCCACTATGCCGTCTCTTCCAATGACCATGCTCCAAACGGTGCTTTCATCAAAGGATGATGATCCCTTATGCGTTATCAATAGTTTGTCACCTGATAGGTCAGAATCCCCTTCAACCGCTTCCTCCAGCGTGATCTTAACCGAGGGATGCAGTCTGTTGTATGCCGTTGCCCAATCGGAAGCAAGATTCATCAATGCCGGTGTTCCGGTCATCAGAATTTGACCATCAGCTGGCTGTTCAGCTCCATTGTTGCCGGCCTCATCCTCGGCTGCACCCAATGCTGCCGGACAAAACAACGACATGATCAATACCGTCCATAAAATTTGCAGTGTTTTCATTGTATATAGTTTTTTGTAGGTTAATTGACTTAAAATAACAAGGTCATATATCCCTATTCAATAACGATGCCAAACTTTTTAATGCCTCTATGTATCTCATTATCAATATTATACAAGGTTCATTATATATTTTTTCAACACTCAATATGATGAATTATTCAACACTACATTTTAAATATCAGTCTATCGTTCTGTCTGTCAACCGTTTAATGCAATATGAAGAAAATATATACACTGTTGCATTATTCATCACTTATTGGTCGCTCCACTAACTGAAAGGTCTTATTTTACAAGTATTTTATGTATTTTTTCAAACTTTTTCATTTTCCGGCCATTTATTTTTCATTAACAGGGAATATTTTATTTTAACTTTGAGTATCCAAATAGAAATAAGCCATGAACAAGCAAGAAGGGTATACCGGTGACAGGAAAAAAGGTGAATATATTGCCAACATCATCTTCAACCTGATTTTTTTATGGATTTTAAGCAGGGTACCGCACTGGAACATCCCCTTTCTTGCCGATGATTACATGGTAGTGTTGCTCGTGATGAAGATCAACTGCTGGGTGCAGATTGCGGCGAATATTGTGCTCCTTGTCATGTTCATCCGTGCTCTGCGCTATGTGGTCAAGATCATTGCTGAAGCTGCGGGTCTGGCGGCATTGATGGTGATGTACTACCTCTATCCCTTTGATTTTTCCAACTACCATAACCTGGGTTGGCTCGATAAGGTATTGCCCATCCTCTTTATCATCGGTATGGTTGTTGCAGTGGTAAAGATCTTCACTTATGCGGTAAAGGTATTCTTCAGGCCCTCTGCAGATTAGGAATAAACCTTGGTTCAAAGCTGAAGCGTTCAGATCGGTTCAAAGCACTTCGTGTGTTCAAAGCTGCGACATTCAAAGTGGTTCAAAGTTGTTCAAAGCCTGCGGCGTTCAAAATTGTTCAAAGTGGTTCAATAAAGAGGGGCGCATAAGCACCCCTCTCCAAATCGCAGGGTTGACCAGGTTACCTGCGTATGATCGGAAATACCCTTTTTCCTATTTCCTTTACCTGGCTCTTTTCGCTTTTTATTCCACTTCCTGACGCTTTATGACATTACTGTCGCATTTTTTCACCAAATCCCCGGCAGTGTATGGACCCTATCGGATATTTACCCGGTAGCTATATCATAACTATCTCGATTAGTTTATCGGAATAAGCAAAACTAAATACTTTCCATATCTTGTGCAAATAATTTACACAAATTTTTAGTGACTGATTTACAATTACATATATTATTTAATGAAGGAATTAAGTATAACACTTGTCATTTGAACTTGTTTTCAGGCATTGAACATGACCCTTTCCTTGAATTTTTCCATTTAGCGGGTGTCTTTCCCTTGATCTTGATCACAATAGTATAATTGGCAGAAAAATATCTCACAGTCTACATTCTATCCAATTTTGCCTTATATTTGCAGCACCAAAACTATTGGATGTTTAACCGTAAGAAGGATCTGGTAAAGTAAATAACCTGAAGCATTTAGCTCCCGGTTATACCCCATCTGCCCAGGCTCAGCCGAGCTCGGGTTACCCTTTTATATATTAATTACAACCGAAGCGAATCCGCGAAAGCAATAATAATCCCCGGGTCAATCATAAAATCCCAGGATGAGTTATAAGATTCCCGGTTTAACAATAAACCAATAATTTTATTTATCATGAGTAACGAAGTTCCAAACATACTTGAATTCGATTTCCAATTAATCTGCGACTATTTCACAGCCCTTGAACGACAAGGTCCCGGCAGTCCCGAGGCTACCCTTAAGGCCCTGAGCTTTATTGATAACCTTACGGATGAATCGCGCATTGCCGATATAGGCTGCGGAAGCGGCGGACAGACCATGGTACTGGCGCAACATGCACCGGGACAAATTACAGGCATTGACCTGTTTGCCGATTTTATCAGCATCTTCAACGCCAACGCCCGTAAGCTGAATCTACAGCACCGCGTAAAAGGCATGGTGGGCAGCATGGATAACCTACCCTTTCAGGAGGGTGAATTTGACCTGATCTGGTCAGAAGGCGCCATTTATAACATCGGCTTTGAACGCGGACTTAAAGAATGGCACAAATACCTCAAAACAGGCGGCTATCTCGCAGTAACTGAAGCCACCTGGTTCACTGACACCCGTCCCGCTGAGATCCATGACTTCTGGATGTCAGAATACCCGGGCATAAACACCATACCCAACTGTGTCGCCCAGTTACAGGCCGCCGGCTATATTCCGGTGGCAGTATTCAACCTGCCCCAGAACTGCTGGACAGACCACTATTATGCACCTCAGGCAGCCATACAACAACCTTATCTTGAAAAACACGCCGGCAATAAAATGGCGCAGGGTCTAGTCGACAACCTGCGGCATGAGAAGGCGTTGTACGACAAGTACAAGGAGTATTATGGCTATACGTTCTTTATTGGTAAAAAACTATAGATAAAACGCATTCGTTGTTAAGCCGTGGGATTCTTCTTCTCATCCATGATCTCACGGTTTAACCCGAGGCGCTTATATGCTGTCTCTCATCCAATTACTTACAGGCATTCTCTCGCCTATTTGCTGTCGCCACATGGCATAATACAAACCCTTTAATGCAAGCAGCTCTTGATGGGAGCCACTTTCCACAATCCTGCCCTTTTCCAGGACATAAATAACGTCAACATGCATTACAGTCGACAGGCGATGTGCGATCTGGATGATTATTTGTTTTCGTTGTGAAGATATCGATTGAATGGTTTCCGCTATTTCTTCTTCTGTCAGGGAATCAAGCGCCGAAGTGGCTTCATCAAATATCAGCAACCGTGGATTTCTGAGCAGTGCCCGTGCAATGGAGAGCCGTTGCTTCTCTCCTCCCGAAAGTCGCATTCCTGTCTCTCCCAATACAGTATCGAGGCCTTTGCCCGATCTGTCGATCAAATGAATGGCTGACGCCTTTGTCAGCGCATCAATCATTTCATCACTGGTGGCATCTGCTTTGGAAAATAGCAGGTTCTCACGAACCGACCCTGCAAATAGTTGGGTATCCTGTGTAACAAATCCAATCTGTCGCCTTGCCTTGTTGTACCTGATTTCATTGACTGAAATATGGTTCAGATATATGTTGCCCTTTACCGGCTTGTACAACCCAACCAATAGCTTTACCAATGTCGACTTCCCGGAGCCTGAAGGTCCGACAAAGGCAACAGTATCCCCGTTTTTTGCCTTAAAGGATATCCCATCAATGGCATTGTGTGATGCGGTGAGGTGACGGAATACAACATCCTCAAACTCAATACACTCCAATTCGCCAATTTCTGTAGGTTCTTCAGGCATTTGCTCCACCGGCCTTCTCATCAGTTCATCAAAGTTATACAGGGCAGCTTCCGCTTCCCTGTATGATAGAATAATACTGCCCAGATCCTGCAGGGGACCAAATATAACATTGATAATCACTTGCATTGATATTAGCTGTCCGGGCGTCAATGCTTTTCTGAATATCAACCAAAGCAAAATGAAGAGAATTGACTGTTTCAGGACATTGAGAGTTGATCCTTGCAAAAAAGTAAGCATGCGCACCTTTTTCGTCTTTATCATCTCCAAATCAAATATCTTCCTTGTGTATTCACGCATCCTCCTGATTTCAGGATATGTTAATCCCAGACTCTTGACAAG
>JAEYXG010000162.1 GCA_023428585.1 Bacteroidota bacterium | reverse complement strand
GAATGTTACCTATTCTGTTACTTCTAATTAAATGCTGTTTTTGTTGTCCGTTGGCTGTTTCCATTTGCACTGTCGTTTTTTAGTATGGCTGCTAACGGTTGGCAATATAGCCAGTGGCGGTTTTCGGGTTTCGTCACTATCCACCTTTACAAAGCTTTTTGCGGGGTAGAATGCTTCAAATTACCACAGACCCCGCCATTGGCTATATTGCGTGTTACCCAACGTAATTTTTATGGTTAGCAATGTCATTAAGAATTTTATTTTCATTATTCAATGTTTTGGATATTCGTTGCTATAAAAGTTTAGGTAACCTTTGCTGGTAATTGAATTTTCAAAATAAATCTTAGTTTTTTAAACAGCGGATACAATATCCGCGTTCCTTGAGGTCAGTGGAAAACATAATAAATCCTTCATCTTTATAAAGATTTACCGACCATGAAAAGACCGAATTTGGATGTTGAATGGTAGAAGTCCAATATTGTGCAGCATTATACTTGTTAATGAATAAGCCTGTGTGGTGCCTGCTCCCTGCCGGGTAAGCTGCAAAACCGTAGTCGTCTGTGCCAAAATGAATACCATTCCAAGTCCACTTGGGATCGTCAAAAACAGCACATCCTCCTCCTAAAGGAGAGAACTCTTGTCTGCATGACTTCAGCTTATTGCCATTGGGAGAGAGAGAGCCACCAATAAAATCTACCATCTCCATCCATTCCTCATAAGAAGGTATATGCCAGCCCTCGGGGCAAATCCCGGCTGGATTAACAGCTGCATACCAATTATAAAAAGAGCCATAAATGTCATTCGATAAAGTATCATGCTCATGCCAAACAAATGCACCTATTGTATCATTCGTCCAATTGTCGTCAGAATATATATATGGAATAGGATCTCCATTTTTATATCTACTTGTTTTAAGATTTTCTACCATCCAGCATTGGCCGCCAATCTGTACAGTATTATAAGTATTTCCATCAATATCGGTTACTGATGGGGTTTCTGGACATGGATTGCCATTGTAACGAAAATAGTATTTCCGATCGCTCGTGGGGGAACTTGTTATAACCCTTTCGCCCAAATTTGTGGATGCCTTATATTTTAGCTTGTCTCCAAGGTTATAAACGAATCTAATTGATTTTTTTTCAGATTGAAATTCTTTTAAACCGTCTTTCTTCTGACCATATTCTAATCGGGGTTTTCCTGAGTTATTTGCATATGATGGAATATTTAGCATTTTAATTGATTGACTTTGTTGATTTGTTTTTGCTGTAAAAAAATAAAGGCTCTCTCCTCCGGGATGAAATCTGAAGGAATGGCAACCCTGTTCCAAATGGTATTCATTATTTATAAGTTCTCTTCCCATAATATCACTGATAATGATCTGTATATTTTCTGTTTTAATTAAGTTAAGACATACCGTCGCATTGCCTTTAATTGGATTAGGATAGTTTTGCGAAACAGAAAATACACTGTTATTGGTGGTGTTTATTTCATTGATGCCAAGTGTATAATCAATCGATAGGATTGAATCGGGAGAAAAAAGAGTGGTGTCTCCGCCCTGAGTCAGGTTCTCGATCAGGATGCTGTTCAATGGAACATGCTGGCCGTTGATGTCAGCGTTAAAGGTCAAACTAATTGTTGGATTCTGGGCATAAGCGCCCATGATCATTGTGATCATTAAAACAGTAGGTAAAAATCTTTTTTTCATAAAACATCAATTTAATTTCTTAGAACTCTATGATCATTGTAAGCTGTCTTATTTGATGTATGCTTTCTCTTCATTATGTTGGGTAACGGCAGAGGCTAAACGCTGGCGGGCAGTTTTGAAAAAATCACTTTCCAGTCAGTAGAATATTAATAAATATACAATCTTTCTCCTTTCAACCATGCACCCGTTAGCGTTTAACCTTTGTTACCACACGTTATTCTTTATTTTTTGTAGTATTTCTTCATTATCAAAATCTTCAATCTGACCTCTTATTTGCAATAGTAAAGCATGATCCTTTTTATCTACTGAAATTGAGTTTACAAATTCTATTGCTACGTCTTTTTTACCCATGTAGCAAAGGACAGTTGCCTTATTCATAATAGCTTCTATATCATTCATATTTGATTTCAGTCTATTCTCGTAGATAGACTTTGCCTTTTCAAAGTATTCATTAGAATTGACAGTATTCTTATTGACTAACTCAATTAAGCCTGCTGTTATTAAGAAATATGGCAACAACTCATTATTTGTCTTATCGAGAATATTTATGGCCATAACTGATGTTTTTAGGGCATCATCCAATTTGCCAAGCCTGAGTTCACAATATGATTTCCAGTATCTTGATTGAACGTGATTTGAATCCTGTTTGACTGCTTCGTTGAATTTCGGCAGTGCTGTCTGGTAATCTTGCTCACCTGATGAATCAAGTTCTTGCAACGCCAACATTCCTTGCTCATAAAAGTAATGACTTTGAGCAAAATTAGATTTTGGTTTACAAGAAGTGAACACTACTAGTATTATTAATAAGAACAGCTTTCTCATTTGGCTCTTTTATAATGTGTGGTAACGGTCACGCATAATGACTAGTGCCGTAAACTTAAGATAAATATTCTTAGAGAACGCAAATTTGATTTATTTGAGTAGCTTCTGACGAGGTAAAAAGAAGGCATTGTCA
>JAEYXG010000159.1 GCA_023428585.1 Bacteroidota bacterium | reverse complement strand
CCGTATATCCGTTATACTGCATGAATCCAATGGCGGAGGTGAACGGGGAACCTGTCATGTAAAACCAGTTGGCAGAGAAGTCCCATCGTTTGCCGGCATTCAGCACTACATTGGCAAATATACTGTTGGGATGGTCGTATGACGCGGGGAATTCCTTGCCATTATTCACATCCTGTATGGTGCGTAGTACCCTCGACCAGGCATAGCCAACCCACCCCGACAGCCTGCCTTCACTTTTACGTAGCAGCAGTTCTACGCCATAGGCTTTCGTATCACCAAAGCGCAATTCACCTTCTATCAGAGGGTTATAGAGCATATTGGCATGATCCTTATAATCTATCTGGTTATATAGCAATTTATAGTAGGCTTCAACACTTATATGGAACTTCTGCCGTGAAGCGAGGTATCCAACCGTGAATTGGTCAGCTTTCTGTGGCTGTATGTTGTTTCCTGCAGCTGCCCATACTTCCAGAGAGGTGAACGGACTGGTTGAATTTGAGAGCATCTGCAGGTACTGAACGGTTCTGCTGTAGCCTGCCGTAAGGGAGGAAGCCCCGGTTAACCGGTAGGCAAAGCTTATCCTTGGCTCTGCATTGAAGAAGGGTGAATAGTATTTGTTGTCGGCAACTTTAATAGTATCAATGGGTTTGTAGGTGGCATCGAAGAAATAAACGGTTGCCGGTCCCAGATTCCTCCATGAACTCAACCGAAGTCCTGCCTTTATGGTGAGCCGTTCTCTTATAATGCGGTCATTGCTTATGTAGTAACTTATGCCCAGCGAATTGTAGGGAGATATTTCAGGTGCATTTTGCTGGACAGCATCATCTGAGAAATGTACATTACCGGGATTGGAGTGATAACGACTGAGTTCAATTCCTGTACGGAAGGTGTTTTCAGGGTTGATGAACCAGGTTAGATCTGATTTCAGTGTGCCTGCCCTAATGGAAGAGTTCCAGTAGTCGTCAAGCTCCCTCGACATGAACAGGTAATAATTGTATTTACTGGAGAGTGCAGTAGTATTGATGAACAGCCGGTTGTTAAAGAGGTGGTTCCAACGCAGGGTGGCGGTAGCATTATCCCAGCTAAGACCGAAAGTGTGAACGGATGCATTGGTCAAACGACTGAAATCATCCTTACCGGTGAAACCGGTGAGGAACAAGCGGTTCTTGTCGTTTATCTTAATATTGAGCTTGGCATTAAGGTCGTAGAAATTGATGCTTAACTTCCTGTTGTTTACATCATCCAATTTAGTGAGCCAGTTCAAGTTGGAGCGACGTGCCGAAAGTATGAAGGAGCTCTTCTCCTTGATTAGTGGACCTTCAACAGTCAGGTCGGAGGTATAGATGCCAATGTTTCCTGAGAAGCCTATCCTGTTAAGGTTTCCATCACGGGCATGAATGTCTATTACCGAAGAGAGCCTTCCGCCGAAGGAGGCCGGGAGATCACCCTTGAATGCCCTGACATCCTTTATGGCATCGGGAGCCAGGGCGGAGAAAAAGCCAAACAGGTGAGCCGGATTGAAAATCGGAGCCTCGTCAATCAGCATCAGGTTCTGATCCTTATCACCACCCCGCACGTAATAGAAGGAAGATCCATCACCAAATCCGTTGATGCCGGGTACTGACTGCAACGACTTGATTACATCAACATTGCCTGCAAATCCGGCCATTCGTTTGAGTGTGGAAGAGGAGAAATGAACCTCCCCTCCGGCTTTTGAATCAATAACAGGTATTTCATTGTTGCCGCTAATTACTACTTCGTCCATTTCAATGGAAATTTCAGGCAATTGCAGATTTAACCGAATGTCCCTATCCAGCTTCACCGGAATATTCAACTGTCTGAAACCAATGAGTGAGTATGTAATGATGTAATTGCCTGCAGGTAGGGTGAGTGAGTAAAACCCATAGGGATTGGTTATGGCTCCTTTTCGGGATTTCTTGTCATAGATGGCTGCCCCTATCAGCATTTCACCATTGGTGCTGTCGCTCAGGAAACCACTGATGGTGTGCATGGCAGGCTTCTCATGAGCCGGTTCCATATCTGTAGTTGGCTTCTCCTGTTGTTTGATGATAATCTGTTGTCCTGATGAAAAGTAAGTGAGTTTCAAGGGAATGAGCAGCTCATCCAGTATCTCCTTCACCGGTTTGTTTACGGCATCAATCGTCACTTTCTGTCTGACCGGTACCTTACGGGGATTATACGAAAAGAGTAGTCCACTTTCCTTCTCAATTCGCTCAAGTGCCTTGCCTAACGTGATATCCGTTGCCCGGATGGTGATTTTCTTATTGGTATCCTGCGCTTGTAAAGAGAATACTGAAAACACCATAAGCAGAATAATCATAAGCGTGCTGCGCCACCAACAAGGTGGCAAAGGGAATGTTTGCGGCTCCTTTAGTTCAGCTCTATACTTTTTACTAGTTGCAGGCACCATCGATAGTGGTAATATTATCCTTGGTTGTAATCTGCAGATCGAGGGTCATGCCGATAACCTGCATCACCTCTTCAAATGATTGCCGGTTGAAGGTAGCGGTCAGTGTGCAATCATCTGACACCCCATTGCTTAATATTATTTTAGTTTGATATACCTTCTCCAAAGTAGCAATCACCTCTTTAAGATTTGTATTGCTAAAGGTAATGTTTCCTGTCATCCATGCATTGAAGTTTGGATTTGAATTAGCCGATTTTTGCATTGTCTTGTTATCCGTACTTATCAATGCCATCTCTCCCGGGTTGAGTATCAGCTGTTCAGATTCCCTGTTCCTGAAATATACTGAAACACTTCCTGTAGCAAGTACAACGCTTACCAACTTGTCATCTTCTATGGTGTTGACCTGAAAGGTGGTGCCCAGCACCTTAATTCTCACATTATTTCCTGCAACGATGAAAGGATGGGAGGGATCGTGGGTAACATTAAAGAATGCAACGCCTTCGAGTGTAATCCGGCGTTCCTTGTTAACGAATTCAACCGGATATTCAAGAGTAGATCCTCTATAAAGCATTACCACTGACCCATCGGGAAGCACCTGCTCCAGGTTGCCCTCTTCAGCATACACTTTCACCATTTTGGGCGACAATGAGGTATAGATGAGTGTTGCGGCAATTACTGCCAATACAAGAAGAGCTGCTGCAACCTTCCAAGCAGTGGAGAGAGGGAATATTCCCCGTTTTTTCCGAATCGCAGGAGCAGGGTAACCGCTGGTAGATGAATGCTTCAGTTTTTCCTCCAGGTCCTTCCATTCTTTGTCTATGTCAGTGTTTGAAGTGATATTATCTTTTACCGTCAATAACCATGTCTGACGGTATTCATCAAACAGTTTCATGTTTAATGGATTACTGCTCAACCATTCCGACAAGTCGGTGATCTCCTCAGGTGTAGTCTCACCTAGGAAATATCTGGTCAACAGGTCTTCATAGTATGTACTTTTCTCATCCATAGTGCTTGGCTTCTGTCAGTTATACACATAACACCGCAAATACCCTTAGTGCCTGACTGTTAAAATAATAAGAATAATGATCCTGATGTAATCTGCCAGTCGTAAACGCAGATGCTGCAGTGCTTTTGACATTTGAGCCTCCACAGTTTTAACTGATATACCGAGTTGATCGGCAATTTCCTTGTACTTCATATTTTCATACCGGCTCAGCACAAACACTTCGCGGCACTTTTCAGGAAGTTCATTTATTGACTTCTGAATCAGGTCATGAAGTTCATTTTCTGCCAATTGATCGTTATCCACCGACTCCAAAGCTGCTATGTCGGAAAGGTTCTCCAGTTCCAGCAGCGACACGTTGAATTTCCGGTTATCGCGCAGCCAGTTCAGGCTCCTGTTGTAAATACCGGTAGCAAGGTACGACCTGATGTTCCGGTCCTGATC
>JAEYXG010000060.1 GCA_023428585.1 Bacteroidota bacterium | reverse complement strand
CCAAAGAAGAGATTCTGAAGGTGGAGAAAGAAAACCCTACCAGAGAAGAGATTCCGAGGGCGGTGAAAGGAAGCCCTATCAGAGAAGAGAATCGCAGGATGGTGAGCGAAAAGCATACCAAAGAAGGGATTCAGAAAGAACAGATAGACCAGCATTTAAAAGGCGTGACAATGATAATACTGAAGGCACATCCTATAGAAAGCGTGAGTCGGACAGCGGTGACCGTCCCTATAAGCGTCGTGATTCAGAATACAAAAAAGGAGATGCAAAGCCTTTCAGGAAGGATTTCTCCAAATCAACTTCTTCCAGTGATGGCAGTATACGATTGAATAAATATATAGCCAATGCCGGTGTATGTTCACGCAGGGAAGCTGATACAATGATTGAAGCCGGTGCCATAACTGTTAACGGGAAAGTTGTTACTGAGCTGGGAACCAAGGTATTTCCTGATGATCGGGTGCAGATAGGTAATGAAACCCTTAGCCCACAAAAAAAGGTTTATGTATTATTAAACAAGCCTAAAGGATATATCACTACTGTTGATGATCCGCAAGAGCGTAATACTGTTATGATGCTTGTAAAGGATGCTTGTAAGGAACGGATATATCCCGTTGGTCGACTTGACCGTAATACTTCCGGCCTATTGCTATTGACCAATGATGGTGAGATGGCAAAGAAGCTTACGCATCCATCTCATAAGGTACGTAAAGTATATCAGGTTGAAGTTAATCGCACATTCGCAAAGTCTGATATGATAAGGCTGACTGAGGGTGTTGAATTAGAGGATGGACTTATGGCAGTTGATGAAATTGCCTATACCGGCTCAGGTGAGGACAAAAAGGTTTTAGGTGTAGCAATACATTCCGGTAAGAATCGTGTGGTTCGTCGTCTTTTTGAGGCACTGGAATACGAGGTAGTAAAACTCGACAGGGTAGTATTTGCCAACCTGACAAAAAAGGACCTTCCAAGAGGTCGTTGGAGATTTCTTGAGGAGAGTGAGATTAATCATCTGATGATGATGTAGCTGAATGATCATATTTGAGAATGCATTATACATTTCATTTTTAAAGTTGTTCATTAACAGGATTTAAGGGATTTAAGCCTCTACGTAATTTACGTATTAGTATTTCAGGTGTAAAAAAGGAGCAATTGAACGGTTCCTTTCTTACACCTGTTTTCTTTTTATCCGTACAATGAGCATAAACTATATAACAGTCAGATATTGAATTAATTAGATGTTGTTATTCTATTTCCTTCTTCATTTTTTCTGCATCACTTTCAACGCCAGGTTACATTTCTAATCCTTTTTCAGTACGTATAAATACGTATTTCCACTTAGCCGGTGAACAAAAAAAAGTAGTATTTAAACGTATTGCGCTGCCCGGTTTTACAGAATAATTTTGTTGGCATCGAGTTATGCATCGTTCTTTTTATGATGATGGAATTTTTGGGGGAAAAGACCACATCGATTATGTAAAAGGAATGATCTCTTTCAATCAAGAAAGGTAACAAGGGAAACGTAGAACAAATCATCAATGAAGTCTTATTATTTCATATATGTAGTATACGCTATTTATAGCCTATTATCTATTTGTAACACAATTGCTATTTAATATAAAGTACCATGAAAAATTCTCTACTTTTTACGGGAAAAAAAGCCAAATCCTTAGCTGGTATGCTGTTTTTGCTAACCATACTAACTCTGGGACCTTTGGGAAAAGCCAATGCACAGGTTTGTGTAATTGATCAAACAGTACCTTGTCCAACAAGTTCAATCATTACATGTGCAGAGGTTAATAACGGTGGCGTTTTAGGCGCTTACGTTAGCTGGACTCCACCGGTATTTGAACTTAACTGTGGAACCGGAACAGGCCAAACGGGTACCCAAATGTCATTTGAACTCCCTGAAAGCCAAAACAGTTGCTGGATATACAATAAGGTACAAAGAACCGGCAACAATGGCGGCCGGCTTCAACTGAATCAGTCAACAGGTACAGGGCTCCCTTATTTCGTAACCCCTGAATTTTTCATTCCTGCTTTAGGCATTACCGGTGACCTGGATATTTATGCTGATCAGACAATGACCATGAATATCTATTATGCAAAGAATGGAGCTAAAGTTTCAGGTGTTGTTTTTTCACAGATTATTAATTCATCACCTGTTATACAAAATATATCAATTACTCTTGCTCCTCCCGCTAATCCCGGTTTCTATCAGTTGATGTATGAGTTTTCCGGATTGACAAATAACAAGAGCTATGTTGATAACCTGGATGTTGATGCTATTATAGCTGATAATGGATGTACCGGTGATATAGACTTTTATACTACGGTCATCGCTGCACCTCCCATAGCTTTGATTGATCCTTCAGGAACATTCTTTCCGGCAGGGACTACCACTGTAACCTATACCGCTTATTATAATTCGGCAAGTGGAAGCGATATGGCAACTTGCTCTTTTAATGTTATAGTAAATTCAGTTTTTGCTTCGGCAATTACTACCCCTGCAGATTGTGGAACAAATAACGGTTCCATTACTTTAACTGCTTCTTCAACCCCTTTACTTACAGCTTTTGAATATACTATGAATAATGGAACCACTTGGATTCCATTTACTTCTCCGGTTATTATTTCCGGGTTGTCTGCCAATACTTATACTATTGATGTAAGGGCCAGTTTTCCTGCTAATGGCGTTTGTGAAATGGTAAGCCCGGTAATTGCTGTGATTGGTAATAATATTGATGCCATCCCTCCGGTTGTAAATTGTCC
>JAEYXG010000055.1 GCA_023428585.1 Bacteroidota bacterium | reverse complement strand
ATCAACCAGACCGGCATTACGTGATATGCCAATGAGTCCGCCCCAGGTGCGTGTTCCAATCAGTTTGCCTAAGCCCAATTTTTTGAAATAGTAGGGAAAGGCATCACCACCGGAGGATGAATAGCCGTTGATGAGCATGGCTTTCGGACCATCGTGTGCTATACCCGGAGCAGCGCCGGGCTGTAGCCCATTGCGGTACCAGTAGCTGAGTGTCTTTCGGTCGAGCAAGTCGGCCATTCGATCGGGTATGAATCCTCCTCCGTTATATCTGTCATCTATGATAAGCGCTTCCTTGTCGTGGTAAGCATACATTCCCCTGAAGAGTTCGCGGTTACCTTCAACGGCGGTATTCGGTACATGGATATACCCAATGCGACCACCTGAAAGCTTATCAACCAATGCTCTGCGTTCATTTACCCAGTCGAGGTACATGAGTTCATGCTCACTCTTTATGGGTTTGACAGTCTCGATCCTTGACCCGTTGGATTCTGGCTTACTGTTAACTTCAAGTTCAATATTCTTATTGGCGGTGTTTTCAAGAAACTCATAAGGATTGTCCTTTAGGGTTAATTTGCGACCACCAATGCTCAGAATATAATCGCCTTCCTTTACATTGACACCTATTTCATGGAGCGGCGACCTGCGACTGCTGTTCCAGTTTTCACTGTCGTAGATTTTACCGATTTTGTAAAGACCTGCGGTTTGATCAGCGATTATTTCAGCGCCAAGCAGTCCGCCTTCAATACGTTTCACTTTAGTAAAGTCGCCCCAGTCGACATAGGCGTGACCGGTATTGGTTTCTGCGACGATTTCTGAAAGGACATAATCAAGATCGGCACGATGGGAAACAGAAGGTAACAAAGGACTGTATCTCTGTTTGATGCCTGACCAGTCAACGCCGTGGAGGTTACTGACATAGAAATAATCCCTGAAGATGCGCCATGCATCCGTATAGATCTGGTTCCACTCTTTGCGCGGATCTATCTTCATTTGTAGGTTGTCGAGGTTCAGTTTGCCGGCACCGGCTTTCTGACCTTCTTTCACCTTGATAATTCCATAGTCACTGCCATTATTGTAGATGAGTGATTTGCCGTCAGCGCATACGCTGTAGTTGCCTATCCGATCGAGTACTTCAACACATTTCTCCTCTTCCTGGTTATAGAACATCAATTTGCCGTTCGATACGTATAGTAAGCCGCCGTCAGCCGGTTGCAGTCCGTAATAGCTGCCTGATTCCACCGGCAGTGCCATTATTCTATGATTAATGTTATCAAAATCAATGAGTACTTTAACCGCCGGTTTTTCATCAGATTCAGTAGCTTCGTAAGCTTTGCCATTTTTTGAATTCTTTTTGGATGCTTTATTCTTTTCTGAATCGGATGATTCTGTTTTAGTTGGTTCAGTTACAGGCTCGACATCAGTTTTCTGTTTTACCAGGGCAGGACCGTCGGTTTTCAGTGCCAATGCATATAGGCGGGTTGCCTTGGTATAGAGGTAATCGAACTCAAAGCTCGAGAATTCAAGGTTGAAATCACGGTTAGAGGCAAAGAAGATATAATTGCCATCACGCGAGAATACCGGATTCCCATCGGTGAAGGTATTATCGGTGAGCTGGTGGTTCTTTGCTGTTTCTATGTTATACACCCAGATGGCCGAATTGCCGTTGGTGCCTTCTCTGGAGTAAGTGATCCACTTTGAATCGGGTGAAAAGTTATAATCACGTATTTCGTTCATGGAGGCAGTGTTAACTTCCATTTGTTTGCCAGTGGCAGCGTCAAGCAGCCAGAGTTTCATGTTCCTGTCAGAATAGGTGAGGTACTTGCTATCGGGTGACCAAACGGCTGAATTTTTCCAAGCTTTGGAGCCTGTAGTCAGTTGTTTGGCTACAGCTCCTTCTTTATTTTCGAGGAGGTAGAATTCGTATTCTCCTGATGCGTCACTCACATACGCGATATATTTGCCATTAGGGGACCAGACGGAGTATTGCTCTCTGATGCCTTGTGTATTGGTAAGATTTTCAATTTCACCATTTTCAGCAGGGACGGTGAAAATGTCACCCCGAGCATCAAAGATGGCCCGTTTGGCAGTAGGTGAAATGTCAAACCCGCCAATATCATCCTTTACATTCTTGAAATAGGGAATGAGGTTGGGATTGTCGAAGTTTATATTTACCACCAGTTTTTCACTAACTCCTGTATTGAGATTGAGTTTATAGAGGAATCCACCGTTCTCTTATACCAGCTGTCCGTTTTCGCCGGAAGGCCACATAACGTCGAAATCCTTGTGGAATGTCATTTGTACCGACTGCTTTGTGGCGATATCATACTTGTAGATATTGAGCTTAAGGTCCTTGTCGGATGCATAATAGATATTGTTGCCTGACCAGATTGGCCATTGATCAGCACCGGTGAAGCTGGTTATCTGTTCAGAGCTATGGTTTTTGAGGTCATAGATCCAAAGCTCGGTAGCCCTGCCTCCCTTGTATCGTTTCCAGGTGCGGAACTCCCGGTCAACCGGGGTAAAGCAGATTTTAGATCCATCGGGTGAGAGAGCGGCAAATCCGCCATTCACTATTTCAAGGGGTGTTTCCAAGCCACCATCAATGCTTACCAGAAAATACTTGCCATTTCGCTCACCAAATGATGTGCGATTGCCACGGAATAGTACCTGCTTACTGTCGGGTGTCCAGTCGAGCACTGCATTATCCCAACCACCTCTTGGAGGCATGACGCCAACAGAGTTGTAAAAGGTAAGCTGCTTGGGTGTGCCGCCAACTGACGGGATCACAAAAATCTGTCGTGTGCCAGAGTATTCACCTGAGAAGGCTATCCATTTTCCATCAGGGGAAATCTTTGGGAATAATTCCATTCCCTCATGGGAGGTAAGACGACGGGCATTTCCGCCCGTGGCTTCTACTGTCCAGATGTCGCCTGCATAAACGAAGGCTACAAGGTTGTTGTTGATGTCAGGGAAGCGCAACAGGCGTGCGTCGTCCAGTGCAAATGCCGAAGATGCAAAACCGGAGAGTAGTGCAAAAAGCATTAATCGATTGAATAACTTCATTTTATGAAATATTTATTGTGGAGAATTGATTTCTGAAATGAGGGATCCAAATTACTGAAATATTTTAATCTTCAGACAAAGAAGCTTTGAGTGCATCATCTATTTCAGAGTGTAGGAATACAAAGCCTTCCTGAATTAATCGTTCAGGATATGCAACCTGTCCGGATGCTATTATTTCTGCCCCTTTACCATACAGAAGTTTAAGTGCAAATGCAGGTACGGTAAAGAATGCTGGTCTGTAAAGAGCTTTTGCAATGGCAACGGTCATTTTTGCATTGCTGAGATAACCAGGTGATGTAAAGTTGTAGACGCCTTTACCCTTATTATCAATGATGAACATGAATGCCCGGATGAGATCATCAATATGTATCCATGATACCATCTGTTTCCCAGAGCCGATTCTTCCTCCAACGCCCAGTTTGAAAGGAAGCATCATAGTGGGTAAGGCGCCCTGCTTCCCATCTAGCACAATGCCTATACGTGCAATTGTCAGCAGGGTGGGCGATTCAACTTTACGTGCCGCATTTTCCCATTCTTTGACCACATGTGCCACAAATCCGGATGCAAATGTGTTGTTTGATTCTGTATTTACTCCGGTTTCAGTGTAGATTCCAACGGCAGAGGCTGATATTAATTGTTTGGGTTTCTGATTCGCAAGTTTGATTGCATTGATAAGTTTAAGCGTAGTATTGATTCTGGATTCGAATATTATCTTTCGGTTTTTGGCAGTATGACGGGTGATAATGGGTACACCGGCAAGATTGATGATCACATCACATCCTTCAATCAGGTTGCTTAATTGCATTTCTTCCTGTTGGAATTCCTTTCGTCCCAGCGGGACAACTTGCCAGTATAGAGATTCAAGGTGTGCTTTAAGTCTGCTCCCAATAAATCCTGTTGCCCCGGTTATTGCTGCTTTCATTTATGCAATTTTACTATGAAGATAGAGAATAAATGGTTAGGCTATGAAAATGATGATCTTACATATAGAGATTATTACATCTTTGTATGCATTATACATTATCATCTCATCTTAAACTTGTTTTGTTTAAAAACCTTTACCTTTGCAGCGAATTTATGAAACAAACCCGACAATAAAAAGATACGTTCACAAACAATTGTATCAGGGTAATAGTTTTGATTAGTAATAATTGATCAGAAAAAATACACAATAACCTATATACCATTCATGGACAATATGGAAAAAGACAACAAGCCCGGAGGTTTATTTAAAGAATTCCCGCCGGTTTCTACTACACAATGGGAGGAGAAGATTCAGCAGGATCTCAAGGGGGCAGATTATGAAAAGAGGCTGATATGGCGCACGGCAGAAGGAATAAAGATAAAGCCTTATTATCGTGCTGAAGACCTGGCTAATCTCAAACAAATGTTATCATCACTTCCCGGACAGTTTCCTTATTTACGGGGAACAGGAAGTGAATCAAATCAATGGTTGATAGCACAGGCTATTGAAAATGCCGATGTTGAAAAGGCAAATCAGCTTGCCGTGGAAGCAACCGGCAGGGGCGCCGATGCCGTAGTACTGAATGCTTCAATGGTTGATTCAGCCAATAAAGCATCAACATTGCTTAAAGGACTGGACTTGAGCAAAGTTGCCATTTCCTTCAACAGTGCACCATCTTATGAGAGTTTATTGACTTATCTGGATGAAAGCTTAAAAGCAGCAGGTGCAGATATATCAAAGGTAAAGATGATTTTTGATTTCGATCCTCTGAGCTTTGTATTGCTTAATGGAAACTTTTATAATACTGCGGAAGGAGATCTACTGGAAGGAGCTCAACTGCTGAAAGATACAAAGGATTCCTTGCCCGGATTAAGGGTGTTGAGTGTGAATGGACAATACTTCCACAATGCCGGTTCCACGTTGGTACAGGAATTGGCCTTTGCGCTTGCAGCAGGTAATGAGTATCTGTCGTGGTATACTACAAGAGGTTTCAGTGTAGATGAGATTGCGCAGAAAATGACTTTCGTATTTGCTGTCGGCGGTAATTACTTTATGGAAATTGCCAAGTTGCGAGCTGCCCGTTTACTATGGGCCCAGATAGTGAACCAGTACAAACCGGCTTCTATGGATTCAGCCAAGATGTATATC
>JAEYXG010000377.1 GCA_023428585.1 Bacteroidota bacterium | reverse complement strand
AGAGAGGGCTTTCTGAATAACATAGATGGAAAAGAAAAGTACCATTAGGCACCATACGGCAAATAAGTAATAGGCTATTCCATGATGGTAAACCAATATATTTATACCATCATTGCTCCATTCATATCTATCCCAAATTAGGTGATGAAAGTCATTGGTAAATACCAGGCCAAGTGTTATAACAGGAATTATATAAAGTAACCACGCCATCCTGTTCAACCGGTGTTCAGGGGGGTGTATCAACCTGAGAACAAACTGCAACAGTAAAACAGGCGCAAATGCAACTCCAATGTATTCAATTTTCGACCAGAGAATCTTATCACTTATGTTCAGGGCGGCTGATTCAACCATGCCTGCCAGCGAATAGAATGAGGCAAAAAACATGGTTGCAGTAAAATATTGCTGTCCACGCAGAAATCCTTTTGTCTTGCTGTAGAGTGCAATGGTGAATGAAACCAGAAAGCTGATGAACAGTATGCCGGTAACTATTGTAGCATTCAATTCCATGCTATATTTTTTAGGGTTCAAAAGTAATAATATTTGCGACCCGCCACGATGCTGCATCATTTAACCGCACCATGATTTCAACTCGCTGTTTAGGTGGTAGAACAAGAACTTTTAATTAAATTTATTGTTGATACGCATTGACAATATTTAGTTAAAACTATTGTGATCTCGAAAAAATCCATGTAATTTTGTATAATCACAAACAATCATCAAATAATTAAAAAGTAATCCAATGGATAAAACAAAGATTGACATTATTCTGGTTCCGACCGACTTTTCAGAAGTGTGTGCAAATGCTGCAAACCAGGCAGCTGAAGCAGCCAAGTGGCTGAATTCAAAAGTTGTTTTGCTCCATGTAATCAATAATGAAACAAAAGCATACCTGAAGAATGAGAATCTGCCTGTTACGGCCATTGATGACAAGCTCAAGGAGATGGCAGCGGGGTTAACCTTTAATTATGGTATTGAAGTAAGTTTCATGACACGTGAAGGCAGCATTTTCACCGAGATTGCAGATGTGATCAAGGAGCTTGAAGTAAGTATGGTCTATTTGGGCACTCATGGAAAGGTTGGATTACAGCATTTAACAGGCAGTTTTGCACTTAAGGTGATCCTCTCATCAGAAGCACCAACGGTTGTTGTTCAAAAAAGGCCATTTTTAATTGGTTACAAGAATATTGTTCTTCCACTTACAAGTGAAGCTGGTCCTCTTGAAAAGACCAAGTGGGCGGTATTCATTGCTAAGAAATTCAATGCCAAAATTCATATTTTCCGCACTGCCGAAGCTACTGATGATGTTTATAATGCTACAAAGCATCTGGCTGAGTACCTTGGCAAAAACAATGTGTCGTTCGTTGAGCGGTCAGCCGAACGAAATACCAACTTCGCCAAACAGGTCATTGATTATGCCACAGCCAATAATGCTGACCTCATCATGATAATGACCGATCCCGACAAGAGTTTTACTTCCTATTTATTGGGAAGATACGATGAGGAGATAATCTTTAACACATCGCAGATACCTGTGATGTGTGTGAATCCACGCAAGTTTAATTACGAGGTGTTGGGTTTATAAAATATCCGGTTGATTCAAACGCTCCGGCAAGAGCCGGGGCGTTTTTTCTCTTTTAACTATCATTGTACTTATATATACACCGGTATGGATATTGAGGGGCTCTCTGAATTTGTAAGCAGGCGAATGGCTGAGAAATTGCCTCCGTTTGTCATTTATCACGGTGTGGACCATACACAAGATGTACACGCTTCAGTGGTAAGGCTGGCAAAACTTGAAAACATTGATGATTATAATACCCGTCTTATAAGGGCGGCTGCCTGGTTTCATGATGCCGGTATTACTGTGCGCTTTGAAGATCATGAAGTGGTTTCAGCTGAGCTTGCCGGCCAACATCTGCCATCCTTCGGGTTCAATGCTACCGAAATTGGCCTGATTCAAAACATGATACTCGCCACCAAGTTGCCTCAAGTGGCCAATACCCTGAATGAGAAAATACTGTGCGATGCCGACCTGGATTATATCGGCAGAAGCGACTTCTTTATCATTGGACAGAAACTACGGCTTGAATGGGAACTCATTGGCAATAAAATCAATCTATATGACTGGTATAAGCTACAGATGGAATTCCTAAAGGTGCACAGGTACTTTACCCGCTCGGCACAGTTGCTGCGCAATGAACGCAAAAACCAGAATATGGCTGAAATACAGCTCCTTTTCAACTGTAGCCGACTGGCCAAGTAGCAAATCACAATGCCTTTCATTATGATACCTGAACAAGAAGCCCAAAAGCGAATTGAATTCCTTGTTGGTGAAATCAATAAGCATAATACCCTTTATTATCAGCAGGCACAACCCCTGATAAGCGATTATGAATTTGACCAATTGCTGGCCGAACTTATAAAACTCGAAAAGAACTTTCCCCAATTCCTTGACCCTAACAGTCCCACACAGCGTGTGGGCGGTTCAGTGATTAGGGAGTTTGCATCTATAAGGCATAAGGTGCCGATGCTCTCGCTCGATAATACTTACTCTGAAGGCGACCTCAGAGATTTCGACCGGCGTGTTCAAAAGGGGCTGAACCAACCCTATGAATATGTTTGCGAACTCAAAATTGATGGTGTCTCCATAAGTCTTCACTATGAAAAGGGAAATCTACAGTTTGCCGTTACCCGTGGCGATGGGGTACAGGGTGATGAAGTGACTGACAATGTAAAGACCATCTCAACCATACCACTCAGGATCAAGGCTCCAAATGTGCCCGATGTGTTTGAAGCACGTGGAGAGATATTCATGCCCCGTGCAGGTTTTGAGCTTATGAACAGGCAACGCCAGGAAGCCGGTGAACAGCTTTTTGCCAATCCACGCAATGCTACTGCCGGAACTCTAAAGACACAAGACTCCCGCCTGGTGGCCAAGACGCCCCTCAATGCTTTCATCTACACGCTCATTGATGATTCAGGCGATAGCCTTACCCATTATGAATCACTGAATCTTCTGAAGCAGTGGGGATTCAATATTTCTGACATAAAGGCCAAGTGCACCAATATTGATCAGGTGCTTGACTTTATCAATGAAATTGAAGCGGCCCGTACTGACCTGCCTTTTGACATTGACGGTATAGTCATCAAGGTCAATAGCATTGAACAGCAACGGCTGCTTGGGAATACTGCCAAGGCACCCAGGTGGGCCATTGCATACAAGTACAAGCCACAGGAAGCTTCTACAACCCTGCTCTCCATTGATTTCCAGGTAGGCCGTACAGGTATAGTTACACCGGTGGCTAACC
>JAEYXG010000370.1 GCA_023428585.1 Bacteroidota bacterium | reverse complement strand
GTTTATGCATTCATTCGCCTGGGGGTTTGATGAACAGTTGTATGATCTCTTTTACCCCGGACATAATTATCCGATAGAGCATTTTGCCAATCAGATCAGATGTTATGGAGATGAATTCAAACGGATGTACAAGGAATCTGTTGATGAACATATTTCACTATCTGATAGAATACATCGTGAAGCTGAATACCTTTTTTATGATGACTTTAAAAATAATCCTCATAAATACACTTCAAAAAAGGACATTTTACTTTCCTATGAAATAGCCATCCGCAGCACACCTGAATGGTTGACAGAAATAAAGAGAAAGGCTAAAGTGAACAATATATCTGTTGATGAACAGATACACAGGGATGCAATATATATTTATGAAGAAAAGTTCGGTAAATAGTAAAAGTGATACTTAATCACGGTGCGAACGAATTCCTCTTTCTGAGTAACCGGTTAATTAATTATTTGCACCATCTATTCAAACAATTTCAGCTAAAGCAGGAGCTTTCAACCTCAAGACATTTAGTTCACAGAGAAATTTGATCTATACTGAAAGCATATCTCTTAATGCAGGGAGCACCTATAAATCAAATCAGATGAATAACAAGGCTAGAGGAGTATTTTATCTGCGACTGACTAAGGAAGAACCTGTAATTCAGAATAAGCTAATCGTACAATGAGACTAATCAGCTCACTAATTTATTGGGATTGAGCATAGCTAAATGTCACACTTAGGTAATAACCATCAGTGTTTTCTCTTTTAATAAAAACATTGGGTAACTCTTTTGTACATGAAGGAATTTAAAAAGGAATACAATCTATTTTTTCAGATGGAACTTCCTCGTACCAAGGTCAAAAGTTTCATCCCCTTTTTTAGCTGTCAGGTTTTCTAACCAAAAGTGAGTAACTCCTCCTGTTATAAGTTTTGCAATTACTGTTGTAGGTAAGTATTTCCCTTTACCTGTGAATTCATAAATGTCATTCTCATTAATGCGACAGACTAAGACATAGGAAGTAATTTCCCTTTCTGGGTTAGTGAGAACATTTATCTCATCACAAGTTTTTAATTGCTCATAAGTCAGTGTATCAGTCATATAATCACAAAAGACAACCCGACTATTGTCAGTATTGGCCTTACAGGTTGTTCCTGTTTTTTCAGTTGTTGCTGTTGTAAGGACCTGGGTTTCACCACTTACACACAATAGTAAAAGGATTGCGAGAACAAAATTTAGTCTTTTCATAATGATTGTTTTGATTACTAAAAATTACGTATAAGATGTACGCAAATATCTTAATATTATTGTCTTTAAACAAATATTTTCTACAAACAGACATACGTTGAGGGTTTTAACAATGTATTGGAGAGGATCAAAATGTATTTCTTGTCTCGACAGTATTTTTGTGCTTTTTCGCAACCCATGCTTTTTAGGTCAATGACAGTCAATTTTCATCATTTGAAGACTGTGGCACCGATGTACTTGAAGTTTCTTTCATCAAAATCTGGCAGAAATCTGGCAACAAAGAAAAACCCCTCACATTATATTAAATGCAAGGGGTTGATTTACAATATTTAATAAGGTGGGCCCACCTGGACTTGAACCAGGGACCACCCCGACTAAAAGTCGGGATGCTCTAACAGCTGAGCTAAATTGAATAAAAAAACAAAAGCTACCTAGTGCGGGTAGCTTTTCAACTTTTAGTGGGCCCACCTGGACTTGAACCAGGGACCACTTGATTATGAGTCAAGTGCTCTAACCAACTGAGCTATAGGCCCCGGTAACCTTTTGTAAACAAAAGATCACAGTTTTGAGTTTGCAAAGGTACAAAAGAGTGTAAAATATACAACAACTAACTGCAAATTTTTAATTTTGGACCTTAAAATATTATTATGAACAAAACATGTCCTGATCTTACAGGTATAAAAAATATAATCTTTGACCTTGGGAGGGTACTCTTGAATATTAATCCCCTTCTAACGCAGCGTGATCTTTTGCAATTAGGTTATCGCCCTGCTGATGAAACACGGGTTGCCAAAGATGATGAGGTGGTGATCAATCTAGAATGTGGCAAGATATCTGTGGCTGATTTCATCTTATCAGTGAAAGCAATTATAAGGGAAGGAGCAAATGATGCGGATATAATCAACGCATGGAATGCCATGTTACTTGATTTTCCGGCAAGGCATGTAGAAACCTTAATTGCGTTAAGAAGGAACTACAAGGTGTATCTTCTTTCAAATAGCAATCAAATCCATTTTGACTATTATACTGAAGCATTTAGAAATATACACGGATTTGAGATGGCTGATTTGTTTGATAAAATGTGGTTCTCCTTCCAGATAGGGATTGTTAAACCTGAACCCGGAATCTTCACTTATATCATGAAGGATGGTAAACTTAAACCGGAAGAAACCCTTTTTATTGACGATACCCTTATGCATACAGAAGCAGCCGGCAAACTTGGTATCAGAGCTTACCATCTGGAAGGCGACCAGGATATTAGCGATCTCTTTTAACTAAATGGAATTCCTAGTAAAGATTAATGCCGATTTGAAAGAACCTGACAATTCATAATTATTGTGAAGAGATGGTTCACCTAGAGTCAATAATCTAATTCATTGACAGTAAGGATATAGGATGATTTAGGATAATGCTGCCAATCTGAAAACACTGAACATCAACGAATAATCAGTAAATTTGCACTTTCAATTGAAATTTAAACCCATGAATATTGCTGCCTTGGTATCAGGTGGAGTTGACAGCTCTGTTATGCTTCATATGTTAAAGGAAGCAGGTTATGAACCTGTTATCTTTTACATATTGATAGGAATGAAGGATAAAGAAGGATTTTTAGATTGTCCTTCGGAGGAAGACATTGAAATTACCAAATGGTTGGCTCACAAGTATGGATTAAAACTTGAGATTGTCAATCTACAGGAAGAGTATTGGGAAAGTGTGGTTGCCTATACTTTAGATGCTGTTAAAAGAGGTTTAACACCTAATCCTGATGTGATGTGCAACAAGCTTATCAAATTCGGGAGTTTCAACGACAAGTTTGGAAAGGAGTTTGATCATATAGCAACAGGGCATTATGCAACAACTGATTTTATTGGTGAAACTAAATATCTGGCCACATCCAGGGATAAGTTAAAAGATCAAACAGATTTCCTTGCGCAAATTACCTATGAACAGTTAAAGAAAGCAATCTTTCCCATCGGCCATCTTAATAAATCGGAAGTCAGGAATATAGCTGAGAAGAGCAAAATGCCAAGTGCAGGCAGGAAGGATAGTCAAGGTATATGTTTTTTGGGCAAGGTAAACTACAATGACTTCATTCGCAGGTATGTTGGAGAGCAGGAGGGCAAAATCATAGAACTGGAAACTGGAAAAGTATTGGGAACGCACCATGGTTATTGGTTTCATACTATAGGCCAGCGTAAGGGGTTAGGGCTATCGCAGGGCCCCTGGTTTGTTGTAAAGAAAGATGTCAGTCAAAATCTGGTATACGTATCTAATGGATATGACCCACTTACACAATACAGTGATACAATAAAGCTTAATGGATTCCATTATATATCAGGAAATCCATGGGAGGATTTAACTGAGCCAAAGAAAGTAACCTTCAAGATAAGGCATACCCCTGATTTTACAAGAGGCACTATCAGTTATAACGATGGGCAGTTAATACTAAAATCAGAGATACCAATATCAGGAGTAGCGGCCGGTCAATTTGGTGTAATTTATGATACAGAGGCTAATCTTTGCTATGGAAGTGGTGAAATCGACTGGCAGTAGTTGATTTTTAGGAAAGTTGGTTAGCTTTTTTAATGAAATTTTAATGCCACATTGAAAGATCAACTAAATAGTTAAAAATCAAGGTATTAACTAAGCCAAGACATATTTATTGGACATCCATAGATACATACATATAATTGAAATACTGCATGTTATATAAAAACCCCAAGCTGATAATCTGTAGTCTATTGTTTGGTATTTGATAAATTTGTTTCTTTGCAACTCAAAACCAAAAAAAGCAAAGAACATGTCAGACATTGCAACAAGAGTTAAAGCTATCATAGTAGATAAGCTTGGCGTTGAAGAGAAAGAGGTTACTCCGGAAGCAAGTTTCACAAATGATTTAGGAGCCGATTCTCTTGATACTGTAGAACTGATCATGGAGTTCGAAAAGGAATTTAATATTGCTATTCCGGATGATCAGGCTGAAAAAATCGGTACCGTCGGTGATGCCGTTGCTTACATCGAAAACAATACTAAATAAGGGAGTCCCTGAATGAAGTTAAGAAGAGTTGTAGTAACAGGATTAGGTGCACTTACTCCGTTGGGTAATAATGTTCCGGATTATTGGAATGGATTACTAAACGGAGTAAGCGGCGCTGACCGTATTACACGGTTCGATGCAAGTAAATTCAAAACGCAATTTGCTTGTGAAGTCAAGAACTTTGACCCATTGCAGTTCTTTGATAGAAAAGAGGTTCGCAAGTATGACCTATATGCTCAGTTTGGCATGGTAAGTGCCGATGAAGCGGTAATAGATGCGGGCCTTGATCTGGAGAAACTTGATCTTGAGAAAATTGGAGTTATCTGGGCTTCAGGTATTGGTGGTATTCTTACTTTTCAGGAAGAAGTTACTGATTTTGCCAGGGGTGATGGTACACCCAGGTTTAACCCTTTCTTTATTCCAAAGATGATTGCCGATATCACGGCAGGACATATCTCTATTAAATATGGTTTCCGCGGTCCAAACTTTGCTACCGTATCTGCCTGTGCTTCATCTGCCAATGCAATAGTTGATGCTTTCAACTATATACAGTTAGGCAAAGCAGAAATTTTTATAGCAGGTGGTTCTGAATCAGCTGTTAATGCACCGGGGGTTGGAGGGTTCAATGCCATGCATGCAATTTCCACCCGCAACGATGACCCAAAAACTGCTTCTCGTCCTTTTGATAAGGATAGGGATGGTTTTGTAATTGGTGAGGGTGCTGGTGCATTGGTGATTGAAAATCTCGATCATGCTCTAGCCAGAGGTGCAAAGATATACGCAGAAATCGTTGGTACCGGCCTAACCGCCGATGCTTATCATATGACTGGCCCTCATCCTGATGGTGATGGTGCAAGACGTGCTATGGCAATTGCAGTAAAAG
>JAEYXG010000259.1 GCA_023428585.1 Bacteroidota bacterium | reverse complement strand
ATGTACAGGAGGCAATTTTGCGGGGAAAGCGTGCAGTGCATGTTTATCCTTCAGTTGAGTGAACATAGATGCCTCTACTCCGTCAATAATGGCTGGATGTTTGGTGGCTGTTTCCACTGCCAGCCATCCTGAAGTAGCTTTGGCAACAATCTCCTGCCTACTGTCCCTTGCAATGAAATCCCTGATATAAAGCATCTTGTCCAAATCCTTCGGCCATGTCTCTACTTCTCCCTGCTCATTCCACATCAGCGGTCTGTAGATTTCAATGTTGAACCGACTGATTACCCAGAACAACTTTTGATGACGGAAAGCTTCAAAGCCAAAGCCCAGACTTTCAGCTGAATCAATGGCCGCCTGAATAAGCAGGTTGACCAAAGCACTCAGCCTGATGCGGGCAAACATGTCAGTCTCGGCTGATGTAACTTTATAAGGAGTTACTGAGGTTAATTCTTGCATGATATGGTAATTCAGGCAGCAAATTTAGGAAAAAACCGTCTGAGCTCTATTTCCCGTAAATGATATCACAGTTATCTTGCTGTTAATATTTGGAATCGTAAGTGATAACTGATCAAAAGGTACCCATGATATGTCTTGTATCAAAAGGGGTATATTACTATAATAATCGGCTTGTGCTTGGTTGATTAACTGACTTTGGCAATTTCCTTCAGCAGAAAATCTTTGGTCTTGACTCCCACAAATCGGTTGATTTCCTTACCATCTTTAAAAAGTATCAGTGTTGGGATGCTGCGAACAGAATATTTGGCTGAGAGAGCCTGATACTGCTGTACATCCAGCTTGCATATTTTGGCTTTCCCTGTCGATTCCTCTGCCACTTCATTTATGATGGGTGCCATCATTTTGCATGGCATACACCAAGCTGCCCAGAAATCTACCAGTGCAATTCCACTCTTTAATTGATGCTGAATATTTGAATCAGTCAAGGTTATAATGTTTGCGTGCTCTGCCACTATCGGCATGTTCTTCATCTTTCTGGCTGCAAACCACAGATAAGCAATGACTACAAGGATAAGGGCAATGATAATTAATGCGGTTGTCGACATGTTGCTATGTTTTTGAATAATAAACTACCCGGAGATGCCAATTCACCTCCTTGTTTTAATGCCACAAAGGTATAGAATAGTTTTTAATTAAAGCGCATAAATATCACTAATTTGTATCAGTTTCCATTTTCTTGTGAGATTCTATCCCTCATGAAGTGGTTGGGGGGTGGGTCACTTATCCAGCCACTCCCTGAATTCCTGCACTCTTTCCCGCGCTACAATGATATCATTGTCGTCAATCCCTTCAATATGCATCTTCAGTCGACTGTTTGACCATGCAGTAATGTTATTGCATGCATCGGGCGATACAATGTAACGGCGGTTTATGCGAAAGAATCCGGTGGGATCAAGCATATCTTCCAGCTGATCGAGGGTAAAGTCGATGGTATAGTTCCGGTTATTTCTGGTATGCAGCCAAGTGGCTTTCTCAAGACTATAAAAAGTGGTAATCTCTTCCACTGGAATAGTTTTTATTTTATCGCCCACCCTGACCATAAACCTTGACTTGAAGTGTTTTACCGGCTGTATCCCGGCTAAGGCGAGTAGTCTTTCCAATCCTTGTGCGGGTGTGAAGCGCGTAGCTTTTTCTATTGCCTTTCCAAGACTGTCGTCATCAATCGGCTTGAGTAGATAATCAATGCCATTGGTCTTGAATGCTTCCATGGCATAATGATCATAGGCAGTGGTGAAAATGATGGGGCAGGTTACTTCAACCTGTTTATAGATTTCAAAGCACAATCCATCGGCAAGTTGAACATCTGAAAATATGAGTTCCGCTGAATAATTATGTGAAAGGAATTCCACGGCATCACGCACTGTTTCAATTCGGGCAATCACTTCCATGCGTGGCGCCACTTTTTTGAGCATTCGTTCAAGATGGCTTGCCGCCCTTGCCTCATCTTCAATAATCAATATCTTCATTTCTCCGGAGAGTTAATTAATGGTACTCTAACTCTGAAGGTGCTTTCAGTGGCAATGACTTCAATCTTTTGATCAGTGAAATAGCTGTATTGCTGGGAAATATTCTTTAATCCCGTATTCCCTGATATTTCACCCACCTGTTTCGGCTTTCTTGCATTTTCCACTTCAAGATAGTCACCCACCAGGTTAATGCTGATCTCCAACGGGTATTTTTCAGAGACTTCATTATGCTTAACAGCATTCTCTATAAGTAGTTGCAGAGTCATGGGCACAATAAAGGCCTCAGTATTTTCATCCAGATTCACGATGAGGCGGAGCTTGTCGCCAAAGCGGGTTTTCATCAAATAGACAAATGCATTCATGAATTCCATCTCCTCCTTCAAAGGTACCAGCTCCTTATCCCGACTGTCGAGCACATAATGAAAGAGATCACTCATCTGCCGTATGAATTTCACTGCCTGTGCCTGATCTGTATATACCAGATCACTCAGTACATTTAAACTGTTAAACAGGAAGTGCGGATTGAGTTGATTACGTAGCGATTCATACTTGTATGCCATTACCTGGGTTTTCATTTCAGCCTCACTGATCGCCGACTTCTGCCATGCCCTGAAGAAACCTATGGCAGTAAAAGTGAGTGAGATGAAGAAGGAAATTAAGAATGTGATGATTATTGATGCTGCTATTGAATCCCATGACTGTTGTGGAGTCAATCCGTTAACCAGGTAGTGCATGATAGTCTGCACTGCCACGAAAGCGGAGATAGACCATAGCAGAAGAAAGAAGATCTCAATAAACGTCCTTTTAACAGGCTGGTCAATCCAGCGGTATTTCTTATCCAATAAATAATTGATAATAATCGGTCCTAACCATTGGGTAGAGCAGATGGCAAATGACCAGCCCATACCCAGCATGAAAGTATTGACGCTTTCAAAGGCACCCTTAAAAAATACAACCAATATGATAAAGGAGATGGCAATGTTGGCAGCTATAAACTCCAGAATAGTTATTGGTTTTATCAAGGGGGTTCTGATTTTCATAACCTGATGACTTTATATGTTCTCTGTAATTCTGAAGTAAATGTAATTAATTATTGATTGTCATTGCCTCCTGCAAAGATAGTAATGTTGCAGGGAGATGTATGTATCGGCATGTAGTTTGATATGTGGATTCTCTGTTATCTGCACTCTTTTACCACCTCTTCGGCCTGTGATTTTCCCCAGTTTGGGTGTAAGGGTGATTTAGGGGTGTAGTTGTCCCAATCCTTTGCCAATAACTCAGCCCCCTGGCAGAATTCCTTGGTATCCTTTCCAAAGAACTGTGCCATGCCCATATCGTTCTGTAGTTTAAGCAAGCGGGCACGTGGATTTGCAGGGTCAATGCCAAGGGCTGTACCTACTGCCTGAGCCGACATCATGCTGTATTTCTGTCCCCGCTCCATAGGATTCACCACCAACCTGGCGGTATAAAACATTCCCTGCAATGCCCATACATCAGCTTCCTTGGGGGCCAGTTCAATGATCCGGTTAATGGATTTCTCTGCTTCATCCAAATATAAATCCTTGTTGGCTGAGCCCTGTGGTTCCATAAAGCTCATGATAATATAGCAGTGTGCATGGTAGTAGTAGGGGAGCCACTGACTGCTTTCATTGGTGGCAATAAGGTTGAAACGGTTACCCAGTGCCCTGAATTCATCGGTCGATTTGCATTGGGCATACTGTCCGAGGCTTTCGCCCATGGCCTGGTAATATTCCTGATTCTGTGATCTGCCGACAAAAGCTGACAGTATAAATGCGAAGGTAATAAGGATTTTTTTCATTGTTTCTAAGGTTTATTATTGATTATTTAATGTTTATTTGCTGTTTGGTTATTCTATTTAATAGCCGGATTTTGTTTTATCAGGTTGCCTTTGATCGGTCGATTCTTGGATATACTACCGCTAACTTCAAGTTCTACTGAATTTTATCCAGTTGATTGGCAGTCCCTTTTTTGGTGAGGGTGATAAAGACGGCCAGTACATAGAACCTGCCCGAACCCGGTATAATGTTGGCTGAACGGTAGTTGCCTTCTTCATCAGGATTGCTTGAATACCTTCTGCCAAACTCCTGTTTAAAGCCGGGAACGTTGGTCACGGCTCCATAGAAGATAATGTTGGGGCGGAATAGAAAACTCCAGCTTACGTCGAGGGTGTGATAGGCAATGGTATGCTCATCGTTGAATTTTACATTGTTCGGATTATTGTATGGGCGGGGGGAGGAGTAGCGGTAGTTCATGCCGGCATACGACCTTATTCCGCCAAACCAATGCTTGTACACCACTGCAAGATTATGAGCACTTGCAAAGGAGGGAGTGGCCGGTTCGGGATAGTCACGGTAATCTCTCTCTGTATCCAGGAAGGAATACGATATCCAGTAGTCGCCGTTTTTAATGCTCTTCCTATCGCGCCAGAACAGGTCAATCCCTTTGGCATAGCCGTTTCCGTTATTATTATAGTTTTCTGCAAGATAAATGGACCCCGGCATTCGTTTCACCAGTTTGCAGTAATCTTTGTAATACACTTCTGCCCTTAAGGTTCTATCATGTTTTGATGATTGATAGCTTAGTGTATAGTGATCGGCACGTTCAAAGTCTATTTGGCCGGTATATACCAAGAATTCATGGGCAGGATTCTGGTGGAACCAACCGTATGCTACCGAGAATTGGCTGGTTTCATTAAGTTTATAGGCTGCGGTGATGCGCGGTGCAATGTTGAAACGGTCAAGGTATGATGAGTGTTCTGCACGGATGCCTATTCTGGTCATGAAGTGTTTTGAGGCATATAGCTCTGCCTCGGCAAAAGCTGCCAGGTTGTGATTTTCATAGTCAATCCTTATGGTATCATTTGACGATTGCCAGTATTGGTCATGGCTATTCATAAGCCATTCAGCACCTGCCCTTAAGGTGGTTTTTGAGTTGATTTCACATGCCATGACCTCCTTGATGTGAACGCCTCTGTTTTTCTTTTCAAATGCATTGTTTTCAAAAGCCACATCGTCATTGTCGCTTGTAAAGGAGGCTGATGTTGTGAATGTTGTGTTTTTGCCTACCGGTGTTTTCCATGAGCTGTTCACGAAATAGTTTTTATTGTTGAGGTTGTAATTGATCAGTTTGTTGAGGTCAAGATCGGTCTGGACAAGGGTGAAGTCGCTGTTGTCGAAGCTTCCATATACCTTGAGCATACCGGCCTTGCCTGTTTTCTGTCGTAAGCTGATGGCTGCCGAAGTGCTTTCAGGGGCTTTTTCCCAATCGTAGTACTGGGGAACCAACTCCATATAAGGCTTTAGGTTCATATAGCTTAGGGTGGATGTAATGGCACCGCTTCCCCAAAGTTTGGTGGCTGCAATCTCCGGACCGATAGTCATTAACGACAAGTCGAGCTGGTCCTGTTCAGGCATATCATTGGTACTGAGCAGCAGCACACTTGAAAGTGCCTGACCGTATTCGGCCGAGTATCCGCCGGTACTGAATATGGTGCCCTTGAACATGAAGGGGTTGAACCTGCCCCGGGTTGATGTGTTGGGAGCTGAAGCACCATAAGGAGTATGTACCAATGCACCATCAATGAAAGTCTGCGATTCGCCGCTGTCGCCTCCCTTTACAAAAAGCATTCCCGATTCACCGTTTGAGGTGGTACCCGGCAGTGTTTGCAATGCACCGAATACATCACCCATGGCCCCTGCAGTGGTAATCATGTCGAGTGAGCTGAGGGTATTCGACTGCTTTTTGTCGCCTGCCTCAAAGGTTCCGGCAGTGATGGTGACGGCGTCAAGCTTGTTGAAGGTCTCTTTAAGGCTAAAATCCAGACTGATACTGCCTGCCGGTAAGGCTACCTCCGTCTCAACCGGCTCATAACCGAGGTACTCCACTACCAGCATATATTTGCCTGACTTGCCGGTAACCAGCTTGAAATATCCTTCTATGTTACTGGTAGTACCATCATACGTACCGCGGAGGTAGACATTGGCCCCCGGCAGACTTTCATTGTGTTGGTTTCTAATGATTCCGCTTATGGTTGTACTACCACTGTTCTCCTTGCTTTGTGCCAAGGTACTGAGGGTGAGGCAAAAAAGAAGTAATGCTGATAAGTTCTTCATCTCATTGATGCTTTTTGATGCTACAAAATTGCATCAACCAACACTCCTGTAAAAATTATAGTTGCTGAACTGTCGTATTCAGTGGATGAAGTGTAAAATGGAGCGATAGAGGGTAATGAAGCAGACCCGTTAAAATTATAAAAAGCATCCTCGCAAGGATGCTTTTTCCGGGTATTGAGGTATTAATTTGCCCCCTAATCCGTTGTTGTGATACAGGCTCAATAAGTATGATGTTTCACCTGAGAGTTATCTCAAACTGATTACCTGGCGAATATCTAAGGCAGTGGTACCAACCTTGTTCCGGTATAGGTTCCATTCTGCCAGTCGACCCTATAGTGTGTTGGGCATTCATCACCGGTTATTGGTTCAAAGTTGCTGTTGTAGCCAAAGAAGACCATGGCACTCTTATCGGCTTCGGGTATGCGGTGTATTTTGGTTCCTGCAACAGGATCCCAGCCACAGCTTTGTTTATAGACAATTGATTGGTTGATCTCGGTATAGAACTGTTCATTGTTGCGGTTGGTACCCCAGGTAACCAGATTGTTATATTCTCCTGATGTACCGAAACCGTCAACCGTCATGATCAAATTACCGCGTGTACCGGTATAGGTACGCTGACGTGCTACCAACCACGACCGGGTAGTTCCGTTATCAAATGTAATGCCTATGCGTCCCTGCAGGCGATGTACCACTGAGCTGAATCCATTATGCCCCAGCATGTGAACAAAACCTCCCGTATCTTTGGTAAATGTCTTTGAGCTGTTGAAGGTCATGCTCCTGCCTCCATTTGGCCTGGAAACAGTAAAGTTGATATGTCTGATATTCACACTGGCCCCTTCCATACCGAAATGGGTTCCAACCCTTTTCCTTATTTCCACTTGCCCGGTTCTGTATCTGCGCCCATTACATGAAAGCCCGTCGTATGTAATATAGATGGTAATGGTATCATTTACCACCTCGGATGAATCAACGGTTGCATTACAGGGTATGCGTTCTGTTGATTTGAAGTTGCCACCCTGGTAGCTGAGCAGTCCTTCCACATCCTCCATAGATTCGTTGGTAGCTTCTTCCACTGCCAATTCATCTTCCGATAAGTTGGTCATGGTTGTGTAATCATAACTGCCTTTGACCAGTTTATCCTTCTGACAAGAAGTAAGGGTCATTCCAGTAAGCGCGAGTATAAGTGTGCCTGTAAAAAACCAATGCCTGATTTTCATAACTGTTGATTTTAAGTGTTGATGTTTTCTTGTTGCTTTATATATATCATACACATTGAAAGCCATTTACCCTTATTCCCGTCAAAAATTATTTCCGCCTCTTGCAATCCTTGTTTTTGAAATGACCGTACAGGCACTGAAGTAGCCTATGCCAAGGCCGCTAAGATTCTTGGGCAGGTGTGATGGAACGGAGTTGAAAAGGCCTCCCTGGAAGGTGGGTTCTGCCAGCATGGCTCTTATATATGCTGCATGTTCAGTGGTAAGCGCGTATTTGTTTTCAGTGATGGTGGTTCCGGGCGGGAACATTACCGTTTCCATTTCGGGGGCAAACATCTGGCTCACATCCAGTGTTGGCAGTGTATAATAAAGCAGGCGCGCTTTGGTGCTGTCGGGTGGCAGACCTTCATATCCCTGTACTTCCGACCAGTCGAGCAAAACCTCATACATGGCGGGATTTCCGGCACTGTATGTGTTGGCAACCCAGGTAATCCTGAATAGGTCTTTATTACCCTGATGCGCATACTTTAGAAATATGAAATCCGATACTGCTGTCATTTTGGCTTTCGCCGATATAATGCTGTTGTTTGCATTGATGAACAAAGTGTATTCTTTTCCTGCAACTCCTGCAAAGTAGACATCCGAGATGTAACGGCCGGGCTGTGTACTGTCTTGGCTGAAGGTGTACACGTTGTCGTCGGTACTGACAATGATCTCCGCATCTGCAACCGGTTCAGGCAGTTCATTGGGTGCTGAAGTTGTTTTTGACAACCGTATCACCTGTGTCTTGTATTCATCGGTAATCATGCCATCAACAACAATGTACCCATTTTGATCGCCATCAACAGGCCAGTCTATCGCTTTTTCGCATCCACCCAGCAATACAATGACTCCCAACACTATGGCGGTGAAGAAATTCATGATATTATTTGCCGGTTTTGCTTTCATTGTTTTCAGAACTTGAAGGTATAGTTGAGTGATGGTATAATGCCCGCCACTGATATGCGGGTAGGAATAATCTCTGCCTCTCCATCCAGATCGGCAGGTACTACAAAGTTCCCGTTGTCGTCCATTATCTTGTTGAAGCTAACCGAGAAGGGATTACTCCTGCCGTAAGCATTATACAGTGATAGTACGAGGTTGTGCCTGAAACGTTTAT
>JAEYXG010000248.1 GCA_023428585.1 Bacteroidota bacterium | reverse complement strand
GTCTCCAGGTTAGTAAGCTCACCATGCCCTTGTGTAAAGGCTATTTTGGGCTTTGTATTCGTACTGAGCTTTCTAACAGCGCTCAGGATATTCTATTCAAGGGCCTGAATGGATTTATTGATAATATCTTTAGGTGCTGCCCCAAGCTGATTAGCAAGCAATGAAATGGGCACTGTTTTACCTTTATAGGTTACTAAAGCTCCCGGAAAGATGTTTTGTTGCTTCTGGCCCTCTTTTGTTCTTACTGCTATCTCTGTGGGGACTAAGCCCTGTTCAACCAATCGATCATAGACATCATTCCTGGTTTTTGCATCTTCAGAAGCTGTTGGATTGATGAATTCATATTGAATATTGTCACTATAGGCTCTGAATTCATCCAGCATTTCGCGTGTCGATTGACTTAAGCGTTTGAAATCGGAAGGCAAGTCGCCATCCAAATATACCTTAAAGTAAATGATATCATCAGTTTCTCTGATTAATTGACGGGTAGAGGATGAAAGTGTATATCTCTTCTCTGAAGTAAGATCAAAACGGGTAAATAGATATGAGCCAATAATGTTTATCAAAACCACGATTATAAAACCTGCAACGAGCTGGATAATGTTGTCATATCGTGGATTATTCTTTTTGTTTTTTATCTTTTCCATACTGGTGATTCTTGGGAATTTATAGACCGGATAGAATTGCCCGAGGTTATTTTTCCCATTTTCTACTTTCGAGGGATATTTTTGAGAGTAAGAAAAATATTGCAATAATGCTGATGAAATATATTACATCACGGGTATCAATTACGCCTCTGCTCAATGAAGTATAATGTTCCTGAATGCCCAATGACTTAACGAAAAGTGCAGTTTTGCCAAAAATTGTCATGTCAGAAATCAGGTCGAATCCAATGTAGGCGAAACCGCACAACACCAAGCTGGATATGAATGAAACTATTTGGTTATCAGTTATTGATGATACAAATAGCCCTATGGCTGTAAAAGCTGATGCCAGAAATAATAATCCTATGTATGATCCCCAGAGACCCCCAAAATCAAGGTTGCCTTTAGGCAAGCCCAGCTGATATACGGATATTACATAAATCAGTGTAGGCAATAAAGAAAACACTACAAGTGTAATGGCTGCAAGGTATTTTGCCACTATAATTTGAAAATCAGAAATGGGCCTTGTAAAAAGGATTTCAATAGTACCTGATCGTTTTTCATCGGCAAATGAACGCATAGTAATTGACGGCACAAGAAATAGGAAGACAAATGGCGCTAGAACAAAAAAGTTATCAAGTGATGCATAACCGTAATCAATGATGTTGAATCCTGCAGGGAATACCCATAAGAAGAGCCCATTGACTATAAGAAATACTATGATAGCAACATAGCCGATCAGAGAATTAATAAAGCTCAGGATTTCTTTTCTGAAGAGTGTAAACATATTAGTGTTTTCGGACGAAAATTAGAGCCGCTAAATTACTCAAAAAACAGTAATCTTTTTCAGTGTGTTTCAAATAGAATGGCGAACTCATAATTATGCTGTTTTATGCAATCTGCAATGTTTGTTATCGCCGGATGCCTGTTGCCATTGCTTCTGAATAATCAATCGTTCGCTATTTGAAAGGAAACTCCTGAAAGATGAGAAGTGAAATATGATTAAAGAACGACTGAAGGTACTTACCTGGAATTATTGATCAATAGAAGCAAATGAAAGTGTAATGTTATAAAGGAATTACAACAATAGGATACCCATTAAATTACTATCCGTGGAATTCAATAATAACAATCTGATCGGTTTTAAATCCCAATAAACTTGCAGCATTACCTTTATTCACTGCTATTTCAACAAAGCCAGTAGTGCTGTATAAAACAACAATTTCACCTTCAGGGGCTTCGCCATATGCATCATGTACTTTCTTGATGTTTTCAGGTTTTCCTTTAATAAAAAGAGAGAAACTTCTCCCTTTTCCCATTTGGGTAAACTCTTCAGCCGTAACGTTCAGGTATATATTTTCAAAATTGTCAATGTAAATAACTCTTGCATGAAGCTTATTGCCGTCCAACTGGGGTTGCATATTTATATACGTATTCAATTCTGTTCTGGGCACTCCTAATTCTTCAATATCATTCCCTAAAGCGAGATGTATGGCCGTTTTAACAAAGCGGTCTCTTGTTGAAAAGGTGAAGAAGTTAGAATCCTGAGGAATTCTAAGTTCATAGATTTGCTGAGGTATTTCGTTGAAAAGAAGTGTGAAAATCCCATTGTCGGCGCCAATAAAGTACTGGTCATCATGCATTACGACAATATGAGGTGTTGATTCTGATTCTTCCGTGTTCACTCCAATGATATGTATTGTTTTCTTCGGAAAGTGATGATAGGTGTTTCTGAGTATAAAAGCGGTTTTCTTTAAATCAAATGGAGGAATCAGATGTGTAATATCCACAATTATGGCATCAGGAAGACGACTGATAATGGCACCTTTAACAGCGCCTGTATAATGATCCAATAGTCCCCAATCAGTAGTTAGGGTTATAATAGCCGACATCTACCTGTTAATAATTAAAAATAGAATTGATTGAATGCAAAGTTAAGTTTAAAGTTCATGATTAAAATCAATAATTTAACTGAGAATCTTTGAATTTCTCTGTTATGAACTACTTTTGGCAAGTAATTTGTGCCAATAATGCCAAATATGAAGTCAAATACCAAAAAATCATTCGTATCATGAGAAACTTGATCATACTTATTCTACTGCCATTATTTTTAAGTTCTTGCCTTGAAAAGAGCACTAACTATGCGAGGTTCACCGGTAATATCAATATTGATAAGATGACATTGCCTGATACAGTGGGTGTTGGTGATACTATCCAGGTGCAGGTTAAGGGGGGTGCCCCAAACGGTTGCTGGTCAGATCTTGAATTAGTGATGAGTCAAAAGAATGACTCATTAATAGTAGTATCCGGTATAGGGCTATACGAATCAACCGACGGTATTTGTACACAAGTATATCAAACCATTGATTCAAGCTTCTCTTTTCGACCTACAAAGCCAGGCGTTTATCAGTTTTATGCATATTCAGCCAACCTAAGAGACATTCTGGATTCCTTGGTAGTAGTATCAGAAAGGTAGAACAATTTTACTTCTCAGGTTGCTTGATCTTGGATGTGGCAACGAAATCTCTCTCTGTTTTAAGAAGATTGACACAGAAGAGAGACAGGTTTTTCATTTCAGCCAAAATATTTAAGTAGAGCACACTATTTCTGGTACCCGTTTCATTATTCTTGATTCTTCTGATCTGTTTTTTTCTGGCTTCATCCAAGAGTCTCATTATATTCTGTTGTCGGCTAACAATGAGGTCAAAATCCTCAAAACTGCATTTGTTTAGAATGGAGACTATTTCTTCAATAAAAATTGAAATTTCACCCTGAATCCGCGATATCTCTTCAATTTGGGCAGTAATCAATGATTTGTGATTATTTTCAATGTGTTCATATGCGGGATTGACAATGTAAGAAATACAGTGATTAACCTCTCTCAAATAATCAACTGCCTGCACATAATATTGACCTGTTTCAGCAGCATCTTCTTTTAGATTTGAGAGGATGGTACTCATGTGAGTTTTCCAGCGTTTGGTAGTATTATTGAGGTGTAATGTTGCATTCTTGGCATTTCTGAGCGCTTTCCTGTCCTCATCGGCTAAACCGGCAACCGTGTCATTAAGAATGGCAAGTACGGTTTTAAGAACTTCCTGGATATTTTTCGAGCTGCGAGTAATAACATTTGCTGTTGTTACATCTTCAGGGTCCATATCAAGAGCGAGGTCGGCTTTGCGGTCATTGGCTCTGCGAAGGTGAATACGGTGAGTTCTGAAAGCAAGGTAAACGGCTAGTCCCAGGAGTACAAGAATTGCAATTAATCCGCCTGAATAAATGATTGTTGCTGCGATCAATGCAAAAGTAAAGGCAGCCAGGGCAGTAAAGAACCAGCCACCAATAACCGATAGAACACCTGTGATGCGATACACAGCGCTTTCCCTACCCCATGCACGGTCACTCAAGGATGTTCCCATGGCTACCATGAAAGTTACATAGGTTGTGGAAAGTGGCAGTTTCAATGATGTTCCAAAGGCGATAAGGATACTGGCAATAACCAGATTAACACTGGCTCTTAGCATATCAAAGGCTGCTCCTTCAGGCATTTGATCTTTCGTAGTTAGATCTGGTTCTTCAAATCGCTTTTCAAGCCATACAGATACTTTATCAGGAATTATCCTACTAAATGAATTAGAGAATCGAATGGCACCTCTAACCAGATTACGTGAGAGAATGGATGAATTAAACCGCTCATTCCCTTCTTGTTGACGACTAAGGTCAACGGAAGTTTCAATAACCGTGCGTGCTTTCTTGGAACTCCAAATTGTAATAACCATAAATGCACCTGCAATGAGTAAAACCCAGGTTTCCGTTACTACATCTTCAGCCAGTCCCGACATCATTAGTGTAGATGGATCAGCCCCGGGAGTTGCATTGAATATTTGAAATGCTTTTAAGCCTGCCAATGGTACCCCTATGAAATTAACCATATCATTGCCTGCAAATGAAAGCGCCAATGCAAAAGTGCCTGTTAGTACAATAAGCTTTAGTACATTGATTCTGAACAATATTATAAAGAGTTGCAGTATGAAAGTAAATGCCAGGAAGCTTATTAATAATATTCGGGCAGTATGTTCTTTAATATAATCAAGATGGTCAGCAGAAATAAAGGAAGCGCCTTTAGCTCCTTTGATTACAATGAAATATAATATACCAGTAATAGCGATTGCGCCCCATAATGCAGCAAAGTACTTAAGATTGTGCCTGATGTTAAAGGTGAAAATTACGCGCGTGATATATTGAACCAAGGCCCCCACAGTAAAGGCTAATGCAACTGATACCAATATACCTGTAATGATGGCAAGTGCTTTGCCTGAATTTATATAGAGACCAAGATCCTGCATTGTTTGACCTGATTCTCCAATTTTTAAGATGGCAACACCGACTGCAGCACCAAGTAGGTCGAAAACGATTGAAACCGTTGTAGAAGTAGGCAAACCGAATGTGTTGAAAATATCAAGTAATATGATATCGGCTATCATGACAGCCAAGAATACAACCATGACATCAGAAAAGCTGAACATTGATGGATAGAATAATCCTTTTCTTGCTATTTCCATTAATCCACTTGAGAATGTAGCTCCCGCAATTAGACCCACGGAAGCAACAATCATTACTACTCTAAAAGAAGCAACCCGTGCCCCGATTGCTGAATTGAGAAAATTTACAGCATCATTGGCAACTCCTACAAACAGATCACTGAATGCGAGAATAAACAGTATAATAATAAAGAATAAATAGATGGTATTCATCCTGGTAAAGGTTTTATGATTTTATATTTGAAGCAATAGCCTGATTGACATTGATAATATGATCGCCAATCTTTTCACAATGATTTACTATGTCAGTAAAAAATACTCCTTTTTGATATGTATAGTCCCCTTGCTCAATGTTATTATTATTGAAACTAATGAAATTATCCCTGGCATTGTTGATTTTTAACTCTATTTCAGTTGCTTTAACAAGGATACCGGGAGTGTAATTTTTAGCAAGGTTCCTGTTCATGTTCTCAAGTGCTTCATTCACCAACCTGAACATGTCAAATATCTTTTCTCTTAATTCCGGAGAAAGCCATGCATTCGCCTCATTCTTCATTCTAATGGTTTTTTCGAGTTGCATGCATTGGTCGGCAATGCTTTCAATGTCATCAATAATCTTAAGCATGGAGCTTACCTTTCGGGATGCATTTTCAGTAAGGCCATTGGCTCCTAATCTGGTAAGATAATTAGAAATTACAATCTCCTTGGCATCGGCTTTTTCTTCATTTTTATATATTTTCCTTTGAAGTTTGACAAATTTATCCTCTCTTTTTTCTGAGAGATAGTCGGGTATGAGAGAGAACATTTCAGAGACCTGTTTGCCATAATTGCTTATCTCTTCCTGAACTTGTAAAAGTGACATTTCATTCATTGATAGATATCCGGTGTCAATGTATTTCAAGCTTACCTTTCTATTTTCATTCTGCTTGACCGGAATTATCAGCTCAGGAATCTTACCAAACAAATTTAAAAAGGAGAATGTAAGGATTGCTATAATAATATTGAAACCGGAATGGAAAATTGATAGGCCAACCGGAATCGCATAATTATGAGAATAAGGTGAGTAACCATAAAGAATGGTAGTCAGCTTAACAGTAGCATCGATTAAATATTCAAAAAATATGAAGAATAACACAGCACCAATGATATTGAACATAGAATGTGCAATGGCTAATCGTTTTGAAGGATTTGTTGCAATTCGTGCAGCCATATTGGCAGTAAAGGTTGTACCTATATTTTCACCTATTATCATGGCAGCCGCATTTTCAAAATTTAGCCATCCATTAAAGCACATAACCATGGTAAGGGCAGTAGCAGCACTTGAAGACCTGATTAGAACTGTTAATATTATCCCCAAGAGAGCATAGAGAATATCTGTCCCAAGATTACTGAAACTCAGAGTTGAAATTGATTCTACAAAACCTGAGCCATTGTCAATGGAAGGCAAGGATTCCTTTAAAAAATAGAATCCTGTAAAGATCAGTACAAATCCGGTTATTAATTCTGCAATAAACCTGAATTTTTTGTTTTTCCGAAAAAGCAATGGCAGCGTAAATGCCATGAGTGGCAATAGATAAAGCGATAATCCCGAATGGAAGCCTAGCAAGGTAATGAGCCAGGCTGTAATGGTTGTTCCTACATTTGCACCGATCATTACCGGTAATGCTTGATTTAATGTTAAAAAGCCAACATTAATGAAGCTTACTAGTAGAATAGTGACTGCAGTTGACGATTGAATGGTGCCAGAGACGAGAAACCCTGTTAGAAATCCTTTTGCTTTATTGGATGCCATGAGTGAAAATGACTTTCTTAACTGTCCTCCAACCAGCTTTTGGAGTGCTTCACTCATTGTTTTCATGCCAAATAGAAATAGGGCAAGTGATCCTAAAACGGAAAGTACTATACCTGCAATCTCTATTACGTTAGCCGTATGATTCATAGATGCCTCCACTCATTTTGCCTAATGCAAATGTATTAATGTATTACCTTGATTTTTATTTGGAAATCTCAAATGCATACATGTTGAATTCATTGTATTTGTGTTTCTGTAACAACTTGCTGAAAATCACAGATAAGTTTGCAAGGTGCTTTAAAAAAATTAACGTAAAGTTAACATTAAGATTTAAATCAACCTTAAAGTAAGCCTAATTTTGCACGCTTTTATAAATCAAATATTTACTCTCTTTAAAAAAAATGTTTATGAAATTGGACCAGGTTTTTCAACTTTTAGTTCCGAAAGATAAAAAATTCTATCCTTTGTTTTGTCAGGCGTCCTCTAATCTAGTTGAATGTACTTTGGCTTTTAGGGAACTGCTTGATGCAACTAATGATGATTTAAGGAATGAACTGGTTGCTAAAGTAAAAAAACTTGAAAAAACTGGAGATAAAATAACAAGTACAATTTTTGATGATTTGAATTCGACTTTTATTACTCCATTTGATCGTGAAGATATACATAAACTTACGAACAGAATAGATACAGTGGTTGATCTTATAAATACATCGGCAAAGCGGATTACTCTCTATAAATTATACGAAATTCCACCTGTTTTTATTCAGATGTCTGAATTGTTGATTGAGGCGGCAAAAGAAATCGACACGGTCACCGTGGGGTTAAATGATATTCACAAGATCCAGCAATATAAACAGAACTGTATAAGGATCAGTGAGCTGGAGAATGAATCAGATGTGTTAAACTATTCCTTTCTTTCAGAAATATTTGATCAGGAAACAAATGCCATTAGCCTGATAAAGAAGCGGGATATTCTCAATTCACTTGAAAAGGCAATGGACCGCTGTGAGGATGTATCTGACGTTTTCCAAACTATTATTGTAAAAAACGCCTGATAACATCAAATTCATAAACAATGGAAATTATAGTAATTCTCTGTATTGTCATTGCCCTTGGTTTTGACTTTATGAATGGAATGAATGATGCAGCTAATTCAATAGCAACAATCGTATCAACAAGGGTGCTAACCCCAAAATTAGCTGTATTATGGGCTGCATTCTGGAATTTTGCTGCTGCATTGGTTCTCGGACTTTCAGTAGCAAATACCATTGGTAAAGGAATAATTGAGCCAACAATAGTGAACGAGTATTTTATACTTGCTACGCTGGTTGGAGGAATAAGCTGGGTCTATTTTTGCACTCATTTTGGATTGCCAATAAGTGTATCTCATTCATTAATAGGTGGTTTATTAGGGCCTGCTATTGTTATTGGCGGATCAAAATATGTGATAGCTGCTGGAATTATTAAAGTTGGTTTATTTATATTTCTATCACCGTTAATTGGCTTTATAATTGGATTTTTAATGATGTCACTGACTATGTATTTATTCAGAAATAAATCACCTTACAAGGTTGATTCCTTTTTCAGGGTAATGCAGCTAGTCTCTTCTGCCATTTTCAGTCTTGGCCACGGTGGTAATGATGCTCAGAAGACTATGGGAATAATAGCCATTTTATTGTTCAGCACAGGATATTTAGGTTCCGAATTTTATGTGCCTACCTGGGTTGTTATAAGTGCATATTCTGCCATTGCGCTTGGAACATATCTTGGTGGATGGAAGGTAATAAAGACGCTAGGCGCCGGGCTTACTGACCTTAAGCCGGTTCATGGATTCAATGCAGAAACCGCTGGAGCTATCACCGTTATAGCAAACACTTTAGCCGGCATACCGGTGAGTACAACTCATACAATAACAGGCTCAATTATGGGCGTTGGTGCAACACGTAGATTATCAGCCGTACGGTGGAGAGTTGCAGCCAATATCGTCACTGCCTGGTTTCTAACTATCCCTGCAGCAATGGTGGTATCTATGCTGGTGTACTGGTTATTTACATTGTTGATTCCCGGTCTTTGATAATTGATTACTTTAGCTGAATCAAGTTCATTATAGCTTGAACTAAAGAGAAATCCAATGATTGATGATTATTTGCAACTTCTGAATATTAAGGAGCTTAAACCTATGCAGGTCAAAGCTCTGGATTCTATAAAAAAAGGCAGCCAGATTATATTGTTATCTCCAACGGGTACCGGTAAGACATTGGCATTTTTATTGCCTTTGGTTGAATTGTTGGATACTTCTGTGTCAGGTGTTCAGGCACTGATTTTATTGCCTTCACGTGAATTAGCACTTCAGATTGAGAAAGTGTTCAAAGATATGAAAACAGGGTTAAAGGTAAACACTTGCTATGGGGGGCATCCTATTGCCACTGAGCTTAATAATCTATCAATACCGCCTTCATTGCTTATCGGTACGCCGGGGAGAATAGCTGATCATATTCGACGTAAAAGCTTTAATACCCAAAACATACGAACACTTATACTTGATGAATTCGACAAATCACTTGAACTTGGATTCAGAGATGAAATGGAATTTATTATTAGGTCTATTGACACATTCGACACAAGGGTATTGACTTCTGCCACCAACTTGGAGGAAATCCCAGAATTTGTTGCATTAAATAATCCTGTTTATATTGATTTTCTTGAAAAGGAGGTTGATGTAAAATTGGCTCTTAATTTAGTACGATCAGATGGTAATGATAAAATTGACTTATTGTTCAGACTTCTCTGTCAATTAGGCGAGGAATCAAATTTGGTGTTTTGTAATCATCGTGACGCCGTAAATAGGATAAGTGAATTGCTTATGGATAAAGGAATAAGTTACGGAATCTTTCACGGTGGTATGGAACAGGAACAGCGTGAAGTGTCATTGATTAAATTCAGAAACGGTACTCATCATATTTTGCTCACTACTGACTTGGCATCTAGAGGATTGGATATACCTGAAATCAAAAATGTAATCCATTATCAGTTGCCTACAACCATGAACTCCTGGAAGCATCGTAATGGTCGAACAGCAAGAATGAATAAGAACGGATCAGCTTGGTTAGTATTAGCTGAAAATGATTATATACCTGAATTTATAACAGAACCTGTACAACAAATAATTCTGCCGGAGGAAGTGGAATTGCCATATCCAACGCACTGGGAAACAATTTATATCAGTCTTGGCAGAAAGGATAAAATCAGCAAAGGTGATATTGCGGGATTTCTGATGCAAGCAGGATTACTTAAAAAGGAAGAGATCGGGTTGATAGAAGTTCAGGATTATGCATCATTTGTTGCAATTGAACGAAGAGTTGTTAAGCCGATGTTACGACAGGTTAAAGGGCAACAGTTAAAGCGCAAGAACGTTAAAGTGGAAATTGCCTATTAACCTCCATTCGAACTATAGCAATG
>JAEYXG010000204.1 GCA_023428585.1 Bacteroidota bacterium | reverse complement strand
GTGCAATACCAGTCAGGAAGTATTGAATCAGAAAGATGATATCTTAAGGCTGGCTCCTCATATTGATGGTATATTCGCCGTCAATGATTTTACCGCCATTACTGCCATGCATGTTCTGCAAGAAAATGGCTACAAGATCCCCTCTCAAATTGCAGTTTCCGGATTCGGCAATGACCCTATTGCCAGCATTGTCAGTCCCTCACTCACTACCGTTGAGCAAAGTGGCTTTGAAATGGGGCACGAGGCTGTTGATATCCTTATAAGAAGGATTGAGAATCCTGCCAAGTTTATTGAGTTTCAATCAAAGATGATTCCGGTAATGATCAAAAAGCGGGCCTCCGGATGATGTCCTCATCGTTCACTATGCAATGAATTATATCAACAGATCAAATCCATATAAAATGAAAAAAATTACCTTTTCAATAATTTGGTTAATGCTGTTTGCATTTACCGGCTGTAAAAATGATGCCGGTCAGTCATTGGTTAGTGGACCTCCTGAATGGTCGAAGAATGTGGTCTGGTACCAGATATTTGTTGAGCGCTTCAACAATGGTGACACATCCAATGATCCAACCATTGAATCAATATCAACTCCAACAGCTTCCTTCCCTGTCCCTGATGATTGGGCAATAACCTCATGGACCTCCGACTGGTATACACAGGAAGCTTGGGCTAAAAACACAGGGCTTCCGCTTAAGGAGACCATGCAGCACCGGCGTTATGGAGGTGATATTCAAGGAATACTTGATAAACTGGACTACCTCACCGATCTTGGTATTACGGCCATCTACCTCAACCCCATTAATGATGCCCCTTCACTACACAAATTCGATGCACGGAATTATCATCACATCGACATCAACTTTGGTCCTGATCCCGAAGGTGACCTGGTCATAATGGCCACCGAAAATCCCGCTGATCCTTCAACATGGAAATGGACTTCGGCCGACAAGCTATTCCTGAAGCTCATTGATGAACTGCATAAGCGCAATATAAAGGTTATAGTTGACTATTCATGGAATCATACAGGCGTATTATTCTGGGCATGGCAGGATCTCTTCAGGAATCAACAGAAATCAGCCTATAAGGATTGGTATGAAGTATTAACCTATGATAATCCTTTAACCGTTGAGAATGAATTCACCTATAAAGGATGGCTTAATATCATGAGTCTTCCCGAATTAAAAAAAGTTGGCGTTACCACTGAAAGAATCTCGGGGCATCCCTATGAGGGTAATATCAATGACGGGGCTAGGAAACACATTTTCGATGTCACCAAACGATGGCTTGAGCCAGATGGTGACAAATCAAGAGGTATTGACGGCTATAGGTTGGATGTTGCCGATCAGATCCCGATGGGATTTTGGCGTGAATATAGAACCTATGTAAAATCAGTTAACCCGGAAGCCTATCTGGTTGGTGAGATATGGTGGGAAAAATGGCCTGATACATTCATGGACCCAGCTCCTTATGCCAACAATACAGTTTTTGATGCTGTAATGTACTATCATGCCTATAGACCGGCCCGCGGGTTCTTTGCACAGGCTGAACCCGTTTTTGATGCCAGGCAACTTGCTGATACGCTTATGAATGAATGGAACAAGCTTGAAGAGCCTTTCCGCTATGGAATAATGAACTTGAATGCAACCCATGATACACCCAGACTACTTACCTGTTTTGCTAATAAAGGCAAATACAAGTATCATGCTACACCTTATGATGATTCCACCTATATTACAGGAAACCCTGACGAGGAAACTTACACCAGAGTCAAGCTTTACCTGGCTCACCAGTTTACCAGTATCGGAAGCCCTCATATCTGGAACGGCGATGAATTCGGCATGTGGGGCAGTGATGACCCCGATGAAAGAAAACCTCTATGGTGGAAGGAACTAACCTTCAATCAGGAAACCAGAACCAATATTAAGCCCGGCACTAAATTATATGATCAAGTGCAGTTTAATCAACAGTTGCTTGATTATTACAAACAAATAATCAAAATCAGAAAGACAAACCCGGTTCTTTCATCGGGCAAAATTGAATTTTTAAAAGCTGAAGGGACCACTCTGGTGTATAAACGGTTTGATAATAAAAATCTGATCTATGTCCTTTTTAATTTGAGCAATGAACCTGCCGATTCCGGACTAACTTTGGATGGTAATTTTGAAGACTTACTGAAAAAGGATTCATTTTATGACAAAAAAGTCAAAATTCCACCCATGTCGGCCCTCATTTTGAAGAGAAAATCATGATAAAAATTTGGAAAAATCGGACAGTTATCCTGAAATATGCTACGCTGGATAACTAGTTCCCTACGCCTGATAATTTTGTCACATTTCCGCTTTTTAATATCCGATATTTGTAAAGTAATTAAACCTCGGGTGCAATGAACTTTCCCGGCTTCATTGTACCAATCTCACCGAAAATAAAAAAACCTGCAATCCCGGCAGGTTTTTTTCTTTATTATCATCAAGAATTTGAAGGTTGCATTTCCATTATTCCTCAAAAAAAACTTCACTCTTGAGTAATATAAACTCTACTATTCAATAATAGAAACTTCACCCTTAATTAAAAGAAGCAGGTGGGCATTGTTATTTAAATAAAACAATGCCCACCTGCCAATCACCTATTCAATGCTCTTTAAGAGCGTTGAAATTATTTCTTTTTATTGGGGAGTTCCAATCCGTAACCGTACTTCTTGTCAACTCTCTTGAGCACGACACTCAGAATAATGGCAAGAACACCGAAACAGGCAAATATCAACTCAGGAACGGTATAATTATATTTCGCGTCAACCATACCGGCTGTAATTTGTTCTGACACACCCGGATTTGATGCATTAAGTGCCCAGCCTATAAGAATTGGAACAGCAAACAGACCAATGTTCTGAATCCAGAAAATACTTCCGTAAGCTGAACCAAGATACCTGTCTTCAACAATTTTTGGCAATGAAGGCCACATGGATGCCGGAACCAATGAGAAAGCTGTTCCCAATATAACTATGGTACCAATAGCGATTGGCACACTGAAAACATCAGATGGCACAAGTGCAAATATTAAATGAGATACGGTAAGCAGAATTGCACCATAAAGCATCATTGAAGCACCTTTACCTTTAAAATCAAGAAATGCACCAATGAAAGG
>JAEYXG010000197.1 GCA_023428585.1 Bacteroidota bacterium | reverse complement strand
GGCTGATACATACCCCATCTCTGCCTTTTGAGTAGATGAGAGTGCCAGGTCACCGAATATAGTCTTCCTGCCAAACAACCTGCTAGTCGCATAAAACGAGCCTACAATTGAGAGAAAAGCTGCAATGATGACAATGAAGAGTGATTCGAGGATTCGGGTAAAATTCAAGCCATGGAATTCGAATCCTATATTGCCAATCAGGCTTAAGGTAAGCCCAATTACCGCCAGCGCAATTCCACTTATGCCGGCTACTCCAAAGCCTGGAATGACAAAGATTTCAACACCAATCAGCAGTATGCCGACGATGAAGATGAGTATTTCCCAGTTTGCTGCCAGTCCTTCAAGATACAAAGGTGCAAAATAGAGGGCTGCTGCTATAACCGATACCAACAAGGCAAAACCTATACCCGGACTCTGTAATTCAAAATACAGTCCTGCAATGATGAGCATTATTAGTAAACCACTTATATATGGCTTGGTAAGGAAACCTATTATTCTGTCAGCAGCAGTAAGTTGTTGCTTGACTATTTTATAATCGACAGTTTTATTGAGTTTTAGAATTTCCTGAATACTTTCAGCTTCGCCTTCACAAAAACCATATTTGATGGCTTCCGTCGATGTGAATGTAATAACCTGTACACTATCGGAAATGCCTGGCACAACTATTTTCGGATCCACCATTGCCTGCGCGATATCAACATCCCTGCCGGTTGCTTCGGCAGTAGAGCGCATCATGCTGCGCATATACGATTGATACTTGTCGGGGACAACCTGCCCGGCCTGGTCAACTACAGTGGCGGCCCCTATATTGGCACCCTTCCTCATATATATACTATCACATGCAATGGAAATGAGGGCTCCTGCAGAAGCGGCATTATTATCAATAAAAACCCACACCGGCTTTGGAAATTGAAGTATGGCGGTCCTTATGGAATCGGCTGATTCCAACATACCACCATAGGTATTCATGTGTATAAGGACAACATCGGCATTCATCTCCAATGCTTCATTGAGTGCTTTCCTTGTAAAACGCCATATAGGTGGGGCAATTTCTTCCTTAATATCAAATTGGTAAATCAGCAGTGGGTTTTGAGCTTGTGTAATTGCAGGAATGGTAGCAGGCGTCATGGTATCACCTGTATTCTGGGCACCCAATGAAAGGAATTGAAGTAGGGTGATGAATGTGATGCAAAGGAAACGAAGATACATTGGGACTTTTTTTATGCGAATGTACTGAAAAATCGTGAAATGATCGACAGCATATTATTGTGTATCCGGGGGTTTCCACAAATAAGTTCCTTACCGAAAAGCGCATCGCTACCACCTTTAAAGTCAGTAACAATGCCTCCGGCCTGTTTTACAATAATAATCCCGGCGGCTACATCCCAGGGGTGAAGTCCGTATTCATAGAATCCTTCAAACCTTCCGGCAGCAGTATAGGCCATATCAGCGGCCGCAGAACCAAGACGGCGCAAACCTGCTGTTTCCTTCATCATTTCACTGAAAACATTCAGGTAGGCATCTAATTTGCCATAATCATAATAGGGAAATCCGGTAGCAATGAGTGAAGTGTTGAAGTCGGTACGGCTTGATACTTCAATGATCTTGCCATTCAGCATTGATTTGCCGCCTTTCCATGCATAGAAACATTCATCCAGATTTATCTCGTAAATTACCCCGGCAACAATCTCATCTTGTTCCTTTAATGCAATGCTTACACAAAAAACCGGTACTTGGTGAATGAAGTTTGTTGTTCCGTCAAGGGGATCTATTATCCAGTTGAATGTTTCACCTTTTGTTGAGTCGGTCTTTTCCTCAGTAATAAAGCCTGCTTCTGGCATTATCTCTCTTAGTCCTTCCACCAACATCTTCTCGGCTGTTTTGTCTACGTAGGTCACATAATCATGGTCACCCTTTTCCTCAATCTGTTCAGATTTGAGTAAAGCACCTTGAATCTTGATGTATGCACCAACCATTTTACCAAGATCACACATCTTTAAACATATTGATTTATAATCAACTTCTGAAATTTTCATGAAGATCTATAGATTTCTTGTGATTTTTAAGGTTAGAATATTCTACTTTTCAATATTTTGAACAAAACGGATATTAATGCTGCTGTTTCTCAATTGTACGGTGCACCGGCAGATAAGCAGGCAAAGCAGCTGATCCATACCAAGGGAAGTACTCAACTTCCAATAACTTTGAATTGATTGCAGTATCGTTGTCGAGCCATCTTGCTGCTTCTTCCAGGGAGGTTGTATTGAGTATGAATATGCCCCTGTATTGTTTGTCATTTTTCCCTAAAGGCCCGGCAACAATGAGCTGTCCGGCTTCAGCCAATCGGTTGATATTATCCATATGCCCTCTGAAGAGACTGTCAATTATTGCCTTGTCAGTCGTTTGATAGGTTCCTGTCTTTAATATGGCCAAAATATATGATTTCATACCATAATCATCTGCTCCAAGTGATTTGGCCAATGTGGAGTCATAAGCTGGTTTTACATCCTGGGGGAATCCTGTGATGCTAAATAATAGCAGGAATGCAAGCAAAATGGTCTTTATCATAATATTGGTTTTAAAGTGTAGCTTGGTTTTCAAATGATTAAATTCTAATCAAAAACAGGTTAATTGTCTTAAATATCAGCTGCTTAATTTAATACCTCAACGGTGAAAACACCATCGCTATCAATACTTATTAATTTAACCTTTTCAATGGTATTTACTTTCAATAGGTCATAAGGTGTCTTGCAACGAATATAGTTTCCGGTAAAGCCGAACATCATTCCATCCTGGGTATCTGATTCCCAGAGTACTTCTTGCAATGAATCTTTATTTTGGCTGTAGAACCTTAGTTTTTTATCCTCTGACAAGCTATGTAAAATCCTACTTCTGCGTGTTTTTTCAGACTCACTGACCGGACTTTCCATTTCAGCTGATTTTGTACCGGGCCTTGACGAATAGGTGAAAACATGAAGGTAGGAGATTTCAAGCGAGTCAATGAAGCTGACGGTATCATTGAAATCTTCTTCAGTTTCTCCCGGGAATCCTGTTATTACATCAGCCGCTATGCAGGCCTGTGGCATCAACTCTTTGATTTTGTTTACCCTTGAAGCAAACACTTCCCGTTTATACTTTCGCCGCATAAGCGCAAGAATCCGATCAGTACCCGACTGCAGGGGTATGTGGAAATGAGGCATTAGTTTCTGTGATGATCCAACCAGATCAATTATGCTGTCTTCCAATAATTCTGGTTCAATGGATGATATCCTTATCCTGTCAATTCCGGTGAGTTGGTTTAGTTCTTTGACGAGCCCAAAGAAGGATTCGTTATGCTGGCTTCCAAAATCACCAATATTGACTCCGGTAAGTACAATCTCCCTGATGTCTGAAGAGGCAAGTTTGTGAGCAATATCAATGGTCTCCTTTATGGTAGCACTTCTGCTCCGGCCCCTGGCAAAGGGAATGGCGCAATAGGAACAGAAATAATCACAGCCATCCTGTACTTTGAAAAAAGATCGGGTTCTGTCGTTTATTGAATACCCTGGTTCAAAAGCCCGTGAGGTCTTGATTTCCTGATCTGTCACATAATCTGCAAATCCATCGGTAGGTGAGAGGTGCCCATGATAATGCAAGTCGAGGTTCTGATTGCCATTACCATTTTGTTGGGCTAAAACATCAAATAAGCGATACTTCTCGTGATTTCCCAGAACAACATTCACCCCCGGAATTTTCATCAGCTCATCAGGCTTCAGCTGTGAGTAACAACCGATAACAGCCACCGAGGCTTCAGGGTTTCGCCTGACAGCCTGACGTATGGCAGCCTTGCACTTACGCTCGGCCTGAGCTGTCACGGTACATGAGTGTATGACGTATATATCGGCTTTTTCCTTGAAATCTACGGCAGTATACAAATCTTCAGTGAACTTCCTTGCAATTGCTGATGTCTCTGCAAAATTTAACTTACATCCGAAAGTGTGAAATGCTATCTTTCTTTTTTCCATGGTGCAAAATTAAGATTTAATATCCAATGGAAGACTCCCCTTTATCTGCCAGTAAATGACCTAGGATATGTATAACAATATTGTGCGACAACATTATAACACTGACTACCTCAAAACAGTTGGTATTTTACTATTTTTGCCACCGTTGTGAACAGGTTCGGTAGTTTAACTAATATTTCCTCGTATGGCCGGTAGAATTATCACTAGTATTACTGAGAGTGTTGATGTGTGGTTAGGAAAATCAATATTGATTGTTGAAGACAATGATTCCAATTATTTGTTTCTTGCAGCCACTCTAAAGAGATCAGGGGCTGATCTAACATGGGTGAAGAGTGGGGAGGAGGCTATAGGGCTCATTTCAGACGGAGTGCATTTTGATCTGGTGCTGATGGATGTACAGCTTTCAGGGGTAGATGGATACCACGTAACTCAATTTATCAGAAACAAGTACCCTGCACTTCCTATAATTGCTCAAACAGCCTATGCCATGATAGGTGAGAAGGAGAAAAGCATAGCTGCGGGTTGTAATGATTATCTGCCTAAGCCCATTAGACCACAGGTGTTACTCGAAACGGTCAGCAAATATCTCTAGAGATTCATAGCCATTGAAAGCTAACTGACGGTTTTGGTATTTTGTGAGGCAAAAAACTGTTGCATTATGATTCCTGAGATGATCAGAACCAGTCCTGCAAGTGTTGATGGTAGTATTTTTTCACCAATTATTACTGAAATGAACATGAGCGAAATGAAAGGGGAGAGGTACACCAGATTGCTGACTTTAGCAGTATTGACTGCATATTTCAATGCCTTAAGCCAAAGCACGAAGGTAATTCCCATTTCAAATAATCCAATGTAGACTGACCCAAGTGCTCCATTCAGCTCAGGTATTTCCAGATTTCCTGTTAGAGCACAATAGATGAGGGTATAAAGGAAGCCAAAGAGGAAATTCATGAATAACTTGAGTGTTTCCTCGCGTTTATCCCTTATATTTAACAACCAGAACAGCGCCCAGAACAATGCGCTGCTTAATGCAAGGATCACCCCAACCGGTTCCGTTAAATCGAGACTGAATGGCTTGCCCTGGGTAGCAATGATGATTGCTCCTGCAAAGCTTATCAATAATGCTATAACACTTATCAACCTAATTTTCTGCTTGAGTATGGGAACCGAAAGCAACACCAGCATCATGGGCCAGATG
>JAEYXG010000194.1 GCA_023428585.1 Bacteroidota bacterium | reverse complement strand
GGGCTACACACCTGAAGCATCCCCCGATGAAACTGTGTTTGCCGCTTACGCAAAAAATATGACAGTTGACAACCATTATACCTATGGACCTGGCAGTACAACCATTTACCCTACTAATGGAGGAAGTGACGACTGGATGTACGGAGAACAAACCACAAAAGAGAAAATCCTTGCCTACACGCCTGAGTGCGGTGGCCAGGGAGATGGATTTTGGCCTTCTACTTCCAGAATAATACCTCTGTGCCAGGAAAACATGATTCAGAGCATACTCGCTGCCCGATACTCAGGAACTTACGGTCAATTGATGGATCAAACACCTTTGATTATTCCTGATAAGGTTCATTATGCCATTTTTGATGTTACTCGATATGGCCAGACTCCTGCCAATTACAAGGTCTCTATTGAACCACTTGGTGATGATTTTGAATCAGTTGGCGATACAGTATTGATCTCTAATCTGGCCGTGTTGGCAAAAGTTACTGATTCCATTCCTTTCGTGCTGAAAAACAGTGTCAAGAGTGGTGATACAATCAGGTATGTGACTGTTTTATATGATGGCTTTATAACTTATCGCGATACTGTTGAAAAGTACTTCGGGACTCCGGTGGTACTTTTTTCCGACAGTCTTTCAAATGCTGAGAAATGGAGTGGTCAATGGGGATTGTCGTCTATGTTTCCATGGTCACCTCCTAGTAGTATGACTGATTCACCTACAGGTAATTATGGAAATAATGCAAATAAAAGTACTCAGCTCTCAGAAACAGTTTCATTGGCCAATGCCTCAGTTGCAGTGCTCAATTATTATGCCCGTTGGACCCTAGAGCCTGGTTACGACTATGTTCAAGTATCCATTTCGAATAATAATGGAAGTACATGGATACCACTTGAAGGTCGTTACACCAAGCTTGGAACAGCAAACCAGGCGTATGGACAGCCTGTTTACGATGACCGCTCGTTATGGGTGCGTGAAGAAATTAATATCAGCCAATATGCTGATGAGAATATTCTGTTAAAGTTTACTCTGCGAAGTGATAATGGACTAACTTTAGATGGTTACTATTTTGATGATGTCAGTATTTCTATGATTGACCGAACGGTCAATACAACTGAAGCAGGGCTGGTTGTATCAGCCAATTACCTTTCAGAAGGCTTTCCTAATCCGACAAATGATATCGTCAGATTCAGATATTCTTTAAATGATCAGAACACCTCTGCTTTGATTGTTCTGACTGATATGCATGGCAGATTATTAAATCAGGTTCAGGTGAGTTCAAATGAGAACGAGGTGACATTGAACCTTGATAAACTCAAGGCCGGTCTTTACTTCTGTACACTAAAAACAGAAAATCAACCTGCAATAACCCGCAAGATTACAATAAAATAGACCAATAATCAATATTCATGTAAGGGGCATCAATATGCCCCTTACATGAATTTCTCTCAAAATCAAATATCCTACCTCACTTGCTTCATCATAGAACTCTGGCCTATGACGTGAATTTCAAGATCCTGAAGAATACCATCCAACTCTTTGATTTTATTTATATCAGGGACGAAAACGAAGGTGACCGATATAATTTTTCGCAGAATTGCCTGAAGAGGTTTTGTCACTTCACCATTCAACACACCTTTAATAAATAAAAAGTAGTTTGCCTGGGCATACTGATCTATCATCTTACCTCCTGGATGGTCATTCTTAATCATATAGTAATCAATTCTACGATCAATATCTGCCCAATGATAGAGGCAATGATCCCTCATAACTTTCATCTTCTCATTGAAAACTGGTAAATCGTCCAACCGCTCTAGCCGCAATTGGGTTTCCTTATTGATAAAATAAGCCAACCTGTGATCACTAAGATCAGTGCTGATTCCTATTAATCCAATATCTGGTATTCCATCCGGTGATAGCTTAAGCTTCTTGACTGCCATAATAAGTAACTCTTAAACAAAGGTAATTTAGCTTATCTATGAAAGTAAAGACTTCAAAAATAAAGTTATAAATTATTTTTCAACACAATATCAATTGTCTATTATTGCGTATAATTCAATGACGATTTGATAGAGGAAATTGCAATAGGAGGTTATCAGCCACAATTAGAGGACGTTAGTTCCATTTCCATTAATACCCAGCTTTTCTACAACTTTCATTGCGGCATTTTGCTCGGCACCCTTAATGGAAAAATCCTGCCCGCGACCTAAGGATTCATTATCAATCTTTACTTCAACAACATACTGCTTATTATAGCCTGATCCTATTTCATCAGCGACAATAAATTCGATGGTTTTTTTCTCTTTTTGTGTCCAGGCAATCAATTTGCTCTTATAATTCAAGTCGGTATTGGCCAGTTCCATAAGATCAAAATGAGTTTTTATAATACGATTTACCAATACACTCCGGGTAAATTCATACCCTTTATCAAGATACATTGCGCCAATGATCGCTTCAAAAGCATCACCTTTTATTGACCTGTAAACTGAGTTTGTACCTGTTGTGTGAATGATTAATTTATCAATTCCCAGTTTGAGTGAAAGTTTGTTCAGCTGCGATCTGCTAACTATACGTGATCGCATTTCCGTAAGAAAGCCTTCATCCTTCAAGGGAAATAATCTGAATAAATAATCTGCCACTACAGTACTAATGACAGTATCGCCAAGGAATTCTAGACGTTCATTGCTAACTTTAATACCATTAATCGTTTCAGCCTGTGATTTATGGGTAAAGGCCAGCTTGTATAAAAAAATATTTTCGGGATAGAACCCGAAAATATTTTTTATAGAATTAAATAGTTCTTTTTCTGTTGAAAGATAAAACCTGAGAGGTTTCAAATTTGTGTTAAACACACTTAGACTGCGAATTTTTTTACAATAATAGTAGCATTATGCCCACCAAAGCCGAAAGTGTTACTTAAAGCTGTATTAACCGTTCGCTTCACAGCTTTGTTGAAAGTGAAGTTCAGGGTACTATCAATCTCGGGATCATCAGTAAAATGATTAATAGTAGGAGGCACAATATCATTCTTAGTAGCCAATATAGCAGCTATTGCTTCAATCGCACCCGTTGCTCCCAATAAATGACCAGTCATTGATTTGGTACTATTGATATTGATCTTTGGAGCATGTTCACCAAAAAGTGATGCAATTGCTTTCAATTCAGCAACATCACCTAAAGGGGTAGATGTTCCATGAGTGTTAATATGATCAATATCACTAAGTTGTAAGCCGGCCTCTTTTACTGCAATTGCCATAGCACGTCTAGCACCATCACCATCAGGATGAGGGCCAGTGATATGATAAGCATCGGCGGGTAGGCCAGTACCAACGAAATCTGCGTATATCTTTGCACCTCTGCCTA
>JAEYXG010000170.1 GCA_023428585.1 Bacteroidota bacterium | reverse complement strand
AAACAGAAATCAGGAAACTTTGCCAATATAGAGCTTTATGGAATTGAAGGGCTTAAGGTAAAAGGAAGAACCAGCCTATTAGGCATAATATCACCCACACAAGTTACAAAGGTAGATGACCAAACTATTGGAGGCCTTAGCCGTGAAGAGTTCAGAGAGTTTGAAAAGGCAGTTGATCTAATTGGCGGGAAAGGAAATTATGTTTCAGAAGAGCTTATAAATAAGCTTCGTGCCCTGTTTTACAAGGGAGAAGATAACGAAGATAAGAAGGCTGATGAAATAGGCTTTTCTGACCGAGAACTTGAAATTCTCATTCAAGTTTGCAAGGGGCTCTCTACAAAAGAAATAGCCGATAAACTCTATATTAGTAGCAGAACTGTTGAGAAACACCGGGCAAATCTTATGACAAAGATAGGTGCCAAGAATATTATTGAAGTAATAATCTACGGGTTAAAACACCAATTAATAGACATTTAATCAAGTTTCAATACTGCAAGGAAGGCAGATTGAGGAACTTCAACGTTTCCGACTTGTCGCATACGTTTTTTTCCTTTTTTCTGTTTCTCCAATAGCTTTCGTTTACGAGTAATATCACCACCATAACACTTGGCGGTTACATCCTTACGCACAGCTTTTACTGTTTCACGTGCAATAACCTTGGCTCCGATAGCAGCTTGAATAGCAATGTCAAATTGTTGTCTTGGGATCAGTTCTTTGAGTTTGGCACACATTTTAGCGCCAAATCTATAGGCATTGTCTGAATGAATGAGTGTTGATAGTGCATCTACAGGCTCTCCATTGAGAAGGATATCCAGTCGAACCAGTTTTGCTTGTTTATATCCTGTAATATGATAATCAAAAGAAGCATAACCTTTAGAGATGCTCTTTAATTTATCATAAAAATCAAAAACAATCTCACCTAGAGGTAGCTCAACAGTGAGTTCTACCCTGTTACTGGTGAGATATACCTGATTGAGTAACGTTCCTCTTTTTTCAATACAAAGTTTCATTACTGCTCCAACGAAATCGGATTTTGAAATAATTTGAGCAGTTATATAAGGTTCTTCAATAAATTCAAGGTAATTTGGTGATGGTAGTCCGGATGGATTATGCACTTCAAGCATTTCACCCTTGGTTGTAAATGCCCTATAGGACACATTTGGGACAGTAGAAATTACGTCCATATTAAATTCACGATCGAGTCTTTCCTGAATAATCTCCATATGAAGGAGGCCAAGGAATCCACATCGAAAACCAAAACCCAGAGCAGCAGATGATTCGGGCTCAAAAACCAAGGAAGCATCATTTAATTGAAGCTTTTCCATTGAAGAACGAAGCTCCTCATAATCATCTGCATCAATAGGATAGACCCCTGCATAAACCATTGGTTTGACATTGGTAAAGCCTTCAATGGCTTTATCGCAGGGCCGCTTTACATGTGTAATTGTATCACCTACTTTTACTTCACGTGACGTTTTTATACCTGAGATAATATATCCCACATCGCCAGCACTTAATGTCTCCCTAGGTTGCTGTATTAGCTTCAGTACACCAATCTCATCTGCATTGTATTCTTTCCCGGTGTTGAAGAACTTGACAAGATCACCTTTTCTGATCTGACCATTCATTATACGAAAATATGCTATAATGCCCCTGAAACTATTGAATACTGAATCAAAAATAAGTGCTTGCAAAGGAGCATCGGGGTCACCACTAGGAGGTGGTATTCTTTTGATGATGGCTTCAAGGATTTCATTAATACCTAAACCTGTTTTGCCACTGGCGCGAATAATTTCTTCTGATTTACACCCTATCAAATCAATAATCTGTTCTTCAACATCTTCGGGCATGGCATTATCCATATCCATCTTGTTCATAACAGGAATTATTTCCAGGTCATGTTCAAGTGCTAAATATAGATTGGAGATAGTCTGAGCTTGAATTCCCTGAGTTGCATCAATAATAAGCAATGCACCTTCACATGCTGCAATTGAACGAGATACTTCGTAGGAAAAATCTACGTGACCCGGTGTGTCAATAAGATTTAATTTATAGGAGGTCCCCTCAAAATTATACTCCATCTGGATGGCATGGCTCTTTATTGTAATGCCACGTTCACGTTCCAAATCCATGTCATCAAGCACTTGGTCTTGTTGCTGACGTTCAGAGAGAGTTCCGGTGTATTCCAGTAAACGGTCTGCCAAAGTACTCTTTCCGTGGTCAATATGAGCTATAATACAAAAATTGCGGGTATTTTTCATCGCTGCAAAGGTAGAAAAAAAGTGATAAATTTTTTAAGCCAATGGCTACTGAAGTTATGTTAGTAAATTTCTTGTGAATGCGATTTTTTCGTGCAAATAAATATTGAAGGTAATTCATTCAAAAACACATGTACAGGTATTGTATAAATATTGAAAATCAAGCTTCTTCAAGTACATCTTTATCCTTATTGAGGAGGTTCATATCAACAAAAAAAAATGCAATTTGTTAATGTGCTTAGTTTTGTGATTAATTTTGCATACTGAAATCGATAAACAATTATCTAAAGATCAAGAATATGTCAAAGATTAAATTAGCTATCAACGGGTTTGGTAGAATTGGACGTAATGTATTCAAGCTCGCACTAGAGCGTGAGAATATTGAAGTAGTGGGGATTAACGACCTCACAAGTACAAAAACTCTTGCCTATCTTCTGAAGTATGATTCAACTCAAGGAAAATTTAACGGCAAGGTAACTTTTGATGAAACTTCAGTTATAGTTAATGGTGTTAAATATCCGGTAACTGCTGAAAGAAGTCCTCTAAGTATTCCCTGGTCTCAAACTCCCGATGTTGTTGTTGAATCAACAGGTGTTTTCCGTTCTAAGGAAAGTGCCAAAGGAGGATACGGAGATCATTTAAAAAATGGTGCCAAGAAGGTAATTTTAACAGTTCCTTCAAAAGATACAATTGACAGAACTATAGTTCTTGGAGTAAATGATCATGATCTGAAAGACACAGATCAGTGTGTTTCAAATGCTTCTTGTACTACTAACTGCCTTGCTCCTATAGCAAAGGTGCTCAATGACAGGTTTGGTATTGAGAACGGTTTAATGACTACCATTCATTCATATACAAATGACCAGACAATTCTGGATGCACCACATAGTGATTTGCGCCGTGCACGTTCAGCTGCTGTTTCTCAAATTCCTACCACTACAGGAGCCGCAAAGGCCGTTGGAATAGTTATCCCTGAACTGAAAGGCAAATTGGACGGGTTAGCTGTTAGAGTCCCAACTCCAACAGGTTCTTTGGTTGATCTGGTTGTGAATTTGAAAACCGAAGTAACCAAAGAGCAGATCAATGCTGCTATGAAAGAAGCTGCCGAAGGTCCTATGAAAGGAATTTTGGAATATACAGAAGATGAGATTGTATCTGTTGATGTAATTCACAATCCTGCTTCTTCTATATTTGATGCCTTGAGTACAATGGTGAATGGCCGTACCGTTAAGGTATTATCTTGGTATGATAATGAATGGGGTTATTCTGCACGAGTTGTTGACCTGGCTGAAAAGATGTTTTAATAAAGCTTCTTTGCTACAGTTATAAAGCTTAAGGCTTATTCAAGCTAGAAGGTTCTAAATAATTATGGGGAAAATGTAATTTTCCCCATAATTATTTGATGTCGTATTTCTTTATGTAATCCTGGTCAAGTCGGTTTATACTAAAATACTTTAATTGTCTTTGATAATTTGGCATTTTAGATTCAGAGCGTAGATTTCTGAAGATCAATACTATTGTAGCTAATAAAGTAAATGAATACTGTTTGACAAGAGACGTTTTTGTTGTATGATCTGTTCAGGCGACTCAGGTGATCCAACATTTTCATAGACAATGCAGCGATAGAAATAAACGCCTTCGGGGCATAAGTTATTGGTGTTTTTATCACGCCCATCCCACCTGATCTCTGGGTCAACAGTTTCAAAGACCAGTACTCCCCATCTGTTGAATATCTGCATTTCAACTCGTTCAACTGAAGTGTAACCCGGGAATGGGACAAACAAATCATTGATGTTATCGCTGTTTGGTGTAAAAACATTTGGCAGGCGATATCTTGGACAATCATCAATGCCAAGGCAATATGTGAAAGCGGCAGTGGTGTCAACATTGTCGTTGGTATCAATTGCAGCAATAAAATAGCAGGCTGAAATTGAAAGGCTTGAAAGGTTATGTGTATAATTGGTGATTTCCAGATCAATGGTTGCCAACAGCACATCAGGATTGCCTTTTTGGTAAAGAAGATAGTTGGCAATATCAGGTGCACAAGTTAATTTGATGTTCTCCCAGGAAAACAATATTGTCAATTCCTCACAATTTATATCGGCAGTCAACATTGGTTGGCATGGAGAAACATTGTCTATGGGTAAATCACATTTGATCTGTGTGAAATTAATCAAAGGATCAATATAGCCGGGTGTGCCATAGGTGCCAATGGTTTTTACGTAATAGCAATACTGCTGTTCATTGATAAGTCCCGTATCAACATATCGCCTGAGAGGGACCGTTGCAACACTATCGAAATCTATTGAGCCGGGATTTTTACGATAAATAACATAGCTTTCATTAGCCCAGGGGACATTTTCATTGAAAGTAAGCGTGATTTGACGGTCAGAAGGAGTTGTTGACAAGTAAACAGAGGAAGCAGGAACCGAAAATCCAACTGAAAAAACATTCCCCGGCGTATTATTGATAAGTTCAATCCTATAGGTCCATGAATCATCTCTGGTATTCATACCCTGGTCAGTAAAAGTAGTATCATTAAGATTGTTGAATTCTGCGACAAGTATAGCATTAGAGGTTGTAAAACCCTGCGACCTGAATAATTTATAAATAAATGGCCCTGGTGTTTGGGTAGTGTCAAGTTCAGTAGGTTTGGACCAGGCAATATAAATCTGTCCAGCATCAGTGGAGGTTGTATCAATACTAACATTGGTGATAACAGGCAGATCTTTTTTTAAGTCAGTGCAAAATTCTTCAGATGCTTTACTCTCCGCCCCATCAGCAAACCAGTAGGTAACAATATAGCAATAGGTTATACCCCTAACTAGGCCCACTCCGTTATTATCATCCGTAAAGGATGTATTGTTGATGCCGTCAGTTGTCGCTATTAATTGATAACCAGTTTCAGGTGGCACGCCGGTTATACATACTCCTGGGATAAAACCTGAATTGCCCGCCCGTCGATAAATCTTATAACCTCTGGCTTCAGTGCATATTGCCCTTAGCCAGGAAAGTTTTATTGTGTTGCCTAGAGGTTCTGCATTTGTTCCAACAACAGGGGGTGCTATTACTTTGATATTAAGTGTTTTTAAATCAAACAGGCTGACAGGGGAGCCATTATCTTCAACTTTAAAATACACCTGATAGTTTTGACTCCTTACATTGACGCATGATGTTGCCCAAATTAATTCGCCTTGAATAATCCCAATGGAATCATAAGTTATCTGAAAAGTAGCTGGATTTGAAGAATTGATGAGGGGACCACCGGTAGCAGTAAGGGTCATCATATCACCATCAGGGTCAGTAGCTGTGATTTTTATATTTAATGTACCACCGGCTACCACACATGTATCGGTAACTAGACTTAGCACTGGGGGCTCATTGTCGCATGCAATAATATTTACTTGCATATCGCGGGTAACATAGCCTATTCTGACCCCATTTCGCCATTCTTCAATAATGAAAGCGAAGTTATATTCTCCCTGAATAGTAGGGTTTTGCCATAAAACATCACCTGTTAAAGCATCAATTGTGAATGTACCGGGATTCAGCTCATCTACTTCATTAGGCAATTTGTAACCGATGATATTTAATCCTCCTGCTCCGCGGGGCGTAACAAGTTTAAAGGACAAACTGTCACCGTTTGGGTCAAATGCACCAGGATTATGCAAATATGGGT
>JAEYXG010000103.1 GCA_023428585.1 Bacteroidota bacterium | reverse complement strand
GCTACATATTCAGGGTGATCAATAAATGGATTTCGGTTATTTTGTATGGAGAATATTGCATTATTCCGTTCGACTTCCTTTATACTAACCGTGTCCATTAAGTGCCATTCTTTCATCATTGCAAGAGCCCAAGGCTTTAATTGTGATCCATTTGTTTGATCACTTCCAGGCCATCCATTATCTTCGCCCAGATATCGAGTAGACATATAAAAATATGTTCTTGCAAAATCTCCCTTATATTCGTCAATAGGTTCAAATACGACTCCTGAATAACCAGGATAAATGCTATTCCCTACTTTAGAACCGTTTTGAGATGACCAGGTAGCATTGCCCACTTCACCAAAAGGATAATTGCTCCTTCGGCCATTTACATACCCATCAGTGGGATAAATGTGATAAAGATCGGTATACATTGGTGGTTTATCATCAAACCAACTCTTAGGCCAGGAATGTTCTCGATTATAGCAGTCTCCTTCACCGCTGTAGTTGCCACATTGGTCACCTGAGGTGAAGTAATATACATAAGGTGGATTTCCTCCAGGATTGTCAGAGTACATATCCCAGACTGTTCCATTTTGTTTACTGTCTGTTAATTCAAAGTGAGTATGCAGGGAGCTATAGCTTTGAGCAAAATGATTGTCAATTATTGAGTGCAAAGCATTCTGTAATGGCTCTCCTGTAAGTCCATTGGCAAGATCATAATACCCGGCAGGAGGTTGTGCCTTACATAGAAAGAAACCAACTATTAAGATAAGTGAGAGTGATAACTTCATACGATTATTAGTTAAGAAAATAGCTTATAAAAAACCTCAGAGCTATTCCTGCAATAGTTGCTCCTGCAATAATTCCCACATACCTTAAAAATGGTCTTAATCCATATCTTTTGCCTAAGTATAAAGAAATAATTGAGAACATTAAGGTGATCATCAACAGAAGCATTACTGGCTTCAGGAAATTTATACCGATTAATCCAAGACTCAAACCGATGAATAATGGATTGAAACTACCTGCAAAACAGAGCAAGATCAATGTTCTGTTATTATCTATCAGAACAATTCTCTCTTCAGGAATGAATTTCAAGCTTTCTATGATCATCTTTAAACCTATGATAAACATTATAGCATAGGCCATAGCTGTATAGAACCAAGGGGCTGCCACAGCAACAATACTGCCAAGGTATATTCCAATCAAAAAAACCAGTGTTTTTATTATTGAAAGAGAAATTGGCAACTTAAAAGGTGCTTTTACATTTAATTTTGAATGAATAGCACTACTATACCATGTTGTGATAAAGCTTTCAGTTGCAAGAACTACTAAAACTACTATTAGTGTAAATGGCACAGAATGATTATTTTGACTGCAAAGTTAAGATTTTCTTTGTGTTATATATTAACTTTGTCTAAGCCGATATGCATAATATGAGAAGAACAAAGATCGTTGCAACAATAGGACCAGCTTCTAGCTCTGAAGAGCACTTGCGCAAGCTTATGATAGCTGGTGTCAATATTTTCAGAATAAACTTTTCTCATGGAAGTCATGAGTCACATGCTCAATCTGTCACTTTAATCAATAAATTGAATGATGAGCTTAACCTTAATGTTGGCATTCTTGCTGACCTTTCAGGCCCTAAGATTAGAACCGGTGAGGTTGAAGGAGGGCAAATGTTACTTGTTAAAGGAGAAGAGGTTATAATATCATCTCGAGAATTATTCTGTAGTCCTGGTAAGATTCGTATTAACTATGAACACATTGCATCTGATGTGAAGCCAGGGGAAATCATACTTCTTGACGACGGTAAACTTATGCTTAAAGCTGTCAAGACAGTCAACAAGACAGATGTTGAAACAGTAGTGATTCAAGGTGGCATATTAAGTTCACGCAAGGGTGTTAATTTACCTGATACGGATCTTAGATTGCCTAGTTTGAGTGAAAAGGACCTGATGGATTTAACATTTATAATGACTCTTAATTTTCAATGGGTGGCATTATCCTTTGTTAGAACAGCAGCAGATATTGAAGAATTGCGTGCAAAAATAAAGCAATTCAATAAGGATGAGTATCCTAGGATTATTGCCAAAATGGAGAAACCTGAAGCAATAAGGAATGCCGAATCAATTATAAAGGCATCTGATGGAATTATGGTTGCCCGTGGGGATTTGGGTGTTGAAATTCCTCAGGAGAAGGTCCCAACAATACAAAAACAGCTTGTACGTATGAGCGGTGCGGCGTCAAAGCCCGTTATAGTTGCCACTCAGATGATGGAAGGCATGATTGAAAGTATGCGTCCAACTCGAGCAGAAGTTAGTGATGTCGCAAATTCGGTACTTGATGGTGCAGATGCATTGATGTTAAGTGGCGAAACCTCTGTTGGCAAGTACCCAATTGAAACAGTTGAGACAATGAATAAAATCATTGTGGATGCTGAAACTTTTGATGATTTATATTATACTACTGGTCATAATCCACCACCATTAGAGAGAACCATTTCTGATTCCATTATCATTGCAGCTTGTGAATTGGCGCAACGTGTTGAAGCAAAAGCGATAATTGCAATGACATATACTGGTTACGCTGCTTTTAAACTTTCTAGTCATCGGCCCAAGGCAGGAATTTATATCTTCTCGAATAGTCGTCACCTTCTATCTACACTAAATCTTGTATGGGGAGTAAGTGCTATTTACTATGAAGACTTTACAGATACTGATTATGTAATGGCACGGATGCGTGAATTGATTTATAAGATGGGATTACTTGAAAAAGGTGATTATGTTATCAATATTTCTAGCATTCCAATGGGTCAGCCTGGTAAAACCAATATGTTAAAGCTGAGTATGATATAGCTTAGTCTTGTTCTGGCTTTCTTTATCCCTATCGTTAAAGGTGGTTAATTATTGATTGAAGGTGAAAAGTCAATTTATTGGCTAACGAAATTTTGTAAAAACCATCAATAGCCAATCAGTGTAAAGCACATGCCAATGAACATACGCTAATTCTAATATCTGGTATTTCCATCAGAACGTGGCCGGCTGCCTCAAGTGTTGATCCGGTGGTTATGACATCATCAACCAATAGAATATGCTTGCCTTCCAAATGATGGCTATTGGATAGCGTAAATATTTCCTGAACATTTTCCCACCTCTTGAATCTTGTTTTATGTGTTTGAGATTCTGAAGCATACTTTCTCGTTAGTGTTGTAGTATCAACAACTGCTTTAATGGGAATTGCCAATCCTTTAGCAAACCATTCAGCCTGATTATATCCTCTTTGTTGTTCTTTTCTTGGATGTAGGGGTATTGGAATAATATAATCAATGTTCGAGAAAAATGGTGATTGTATTAGTTGTCTACCGTAACTCTCACCAATAAAAAGTCCTAATTTTTTATATCCATGATATTTAAATTGGTGTATGAGATGTTGAACTTTCCCACCTTTAGAAAAGTAATAAAGAGAGGCGGCTGCATTAAAATTTATCTTTCCAAGGAATTGGTTTGCAACAGGATTGTCTTTATATAGATGGAAATTGGTTTTTGGGAGATTGTACAAGCATTCCGTGCACAGATAGTTCTCATGTTTTAGCAATGCATTATTACATGCAAAACAGACTCTGGGGAAGAATAATGAAATAAAATCACCCAACCATTCCTTAAGCATAAGATTGACTACTTGATTAATTATACTTTGTTATACAGTCGCTGTAATATGCCTATTTATAACTTATTTGCCAAATCTATCATACAGCTTATATGTGAAACACATATACGATTAAGGATTCAATAGTAATCAGGTATATGTCAAAATAAAAAGGCCCCATTTTACTGAGGCCTAATATATACATACAATATCTGCTTTCTAATAAAACATCAACCTATTATCTTCAATTTCAGCTTTTTTCTTAAGTGCTTCATTAATTTCACGCTGGCCTCTAGTTGAAAAAGCATTCTTCATCATACGTGATTCTGTTGTATAATCATCCTTTGGTGCAGCAGGAGTAATCCTATCAGGGATAAGAACAAAAACTGCCTGATTACCCTTAATAGGTTTCGACATATCACCGGCTTTGAGGTTGAATAGTGTGCCTATTACTTCGTCTTCCTTCCCAAAGCCCGGCAGGTTGGTTGCTCCAAATGAAATATCAGCAGTATCAACAGCCATAGCCAAGGCCATATAATTGGTTTCAAGGGCAGTTTTGGATTTAAACTCACTATTTATTGATTCAATTAGTTTCTCAGCCTTCTTTTCACGTTTTACCATAGGTTCAATAAATTCTTTTATCTGAGCAAGGGTTGGATTGCCCTTCTCACGTATATCTTTAAGAATGGCGACAATATATCTGCCTTCCAGATCAAATACACTTGAAACATCACCTATTTCAGTTTTCTCATCAAATGACCAGCGAACAATCTCTCTAGCATTTGACAAGCCGGGCAATGAGTTCTGCTCAACAGTGATACGCTCTGCTAAACGCTTTGTAAGTTTCTTTTCTTCAACTAGCTTATCAAAACTTTCCTGATCTTTTGCACTGGCATTGAATTGACTTGCTTGAGTATATATGTCTTGCATAGTCTTTTGACTTGCTTCAATTGCACGTTTAACAAAAGCCACCCTAACCTTTTTCGTAGGTGCTGTTTTACCGGTAATCTTAATTATATGGAAGCCAAATTGCGTTTCAACCATTTTAATTTCACCTATTCTACCTTCAAGAACAGCATTATTAAATGGTGTAACCATAGCTCCATCAGCGAACCAGTTTAGATCACCGGCAGTTTTTGCCGCAGTTTTATCATCATTGATCGGTGAGGCAGCTATCTCATCAAATTTAGAACTATTTCCTTTTACTACATTGAAAATACTATCTGCTTTAGCTTTTGCCTGAGCATTGGTAAACTTAGAATCAGGATTCACATTGGTTCCTTGGTAAGTGATAAGTATATGGCTAGCTTTCAATGAATCAGGACGTACCTGGGTTTCTACCAAACGAGCCATTTGGAACATATTGTTCTCAACATAAGGGCCAAAAGTATATCCAATTGATGAGTTAAACATTACTGAATCCAACTGATAAGGTAGAGAGCCTTTTTTATACCAAGTGCTGTCATATCTATCATCTGAAGTTGAGTTCACAAAATCTTTTACATTCTCAACAGTCGTAAACTCAGCATAAAGCTCATTAACTTCCTTATTGATGTTCTCTCTATCTTGATTTGAAGGAACTATATCAAAGCTCACATATTCAATATCACGTGAAGCTTCTTGTTGATACTTGTAGATGTTCTCTTTATAGAATTTCTCATAATCAGCATCTGCAAGTTGAATTAAGCTGTCAGCTATTGAAGTGTATGGCAAGCTGAATATCCTGACCGATGCAGTGGTGCTGCGATTTTTATAATCACGCTCAGCAAATGCTTTTGGCACATAATAAGCTTTGGAAATAAGATTACGATATTTAGTATTTAATCTGTCCTCCTTGATTGCTTTTTCAATAGCCAAATACCGTTCTTTCATCTGAGGATCAACCTTGTCGAGGTTTTGAAGGAAATTGACTACATTGGCAACATCAAATTGTCCTGTTTCGGGATCACTAAAACTTTGTCTTATGTATGGATGAGGATTATTGCCTCTGATAAGGTCGTCAAGTTCTTCAACTGTAACTGTAACGCCAACTTCAGCCACCTGTTCCTGTAATAAAGTTTCTGATAATACCTGTTCCCATGTTTGTTGTCTGATCTGGAATTGTTCCTCTTGTGACAGATTTTCTTTTCCTGAGTTAAGACGTTGTGTTTCAATATTTTGTTCAACTCTTTGATTGAAATCAGTAGCTAGGATCTTATCACCATTAACTTCACCTATCAGATTTACGCCTCTGCCTCTTCCGGGAGTTCTGTTTGATAGAAAATCACCAAGAACAAATGCAGCAAGAGCTACACCTATGATGATCACGAGAAGGCCTGAATGTTTTCGAATATCTCCGATTAATGCCATTTGTTGTTGATTTTATAAAATAGTGTGCAAATTTACAATAAAAGTGATAGGATAAAAATAAATTTACCGCACAACCTATAATTTTGTAAATAAAGGCGATACAATAAAAATGTGACTTATTTGGATGCCCTTATAGTTGTTGTTTCATTAATCCAGCATCCAACGGTAAAAGAGGAGCCTTCTTGCATATCCCTAAAGAATAGATCACTTGAAGCCGGATAGTATCTGGAGTATTGTGAGATCTTCTCGTTGGCTTGTGCTTCAACACTGCTATCAACAGATTTAGCCTTAATATATTTATCTATTGCAGCCCAGAAAACTGATTTTCCACCTAGGTCATCAACTTCACAAATACCGGCGCTCATAGCGTATAGATCACCAATAAGGATATATGCTTTTCCATCTGATGGGTTTATTTGAATTATCTTGTTAGCTGAATTCCTAGCTTGAGAGTAATTCCTATTATTTGTATAGATTCCGGCTAAAGCATATAAAGCTTTGATTTTATCATCATTTTCTTTGAAAAGGTCAGCAGCTTGATGCATATATTCCAGTGCACTGTTTAAATCATTATTTTGAATGGACATTCTTCCCATTAAGTAAGCAGATTGTGCATTTGGCTCAAGTTTGTGCAGATTCTTTGTGGCTTTATAAAACAGATCCCCTTCTTCAGTACATTTTCGACGGTCAAGTATATTCGTAATATTCTTTAATAATGTTGTGTCGTTAGGTGATTCATTGAACTTCTTATCGTAGATAGCGACCAGATCCTTACAAGATGCTACAGGTTCTATTATATTCTCAATGTTTGTTTTTACATTCATCCAGTTTGTGAGATTCTTTTCATCAGATTTTGCTTCATTGATATTAAAATCAGCAATCGTAACTACCTTGTCATAAACATTGAAGATCTCACTTTTATCAATTTTATTAATATTAGCCAATTGAACCGCCGTATTGAGATAATAAATCAGCACTGCACCATCAGAGTTGTTACCTTGTAGATCAACTGATTTGGCAAACCATTGAAGAGCGCTATCAGCCAGGTCTGGCTTTAAAGTTATGGCATCAATGCTTTTTCTCCCCAATACATAACCTTCTTTGCCAAAGTACTTAATTCTCTGATCGTAAACCATTAGCAGTGTATCTATTAACTTATTGCGGACCAAACTATCATTAGCCTCCTCAATACTTGAACTAAGTATTTTTACACCGTCAATATAGATATTTTGAGTAGCTTCAGGACAGTTGAGGAAAACCCATCTCCAATGTGGCATGGCATAATTGAACAACTTAATTTTGTAATATTCTCGGTATAGGGATAACTGTTCACGACACTGGAGAGAATCACCAACGTTGGCTGATGCTGTAACTGTTGTTGCAACAGCAGATGCGTTTTCATTAGTGACATTTTGGGCTGATATCAAGTAGATTTGAAAAATAGCTATCAGGCTAAGTAGTAATTTGGTTCTCATGCTATTATGATTTATTTGAAAAGTAGGCTGCAAAATTAGCATATTTTATTTATTCAAGAACAATATGTTGGTTCACAGGCAGATTTACCCTTGATTGATATGTAATAAAACCTGTTCAATTCGGGATTCAGAGGCTCTTTTAATGGTGAAGGTCAGGTTCCCAATTGTTATTTCTTCGTTTTCGGTTGGTATGTTCTTTTGGTAGTAGATAATGAAACCCGCTATAGTATTATATTCATCGGATTCTGGTAGTCCGATTGCATATTTCTCATTAAGATAATCAATTTCAAGCCTGCCTGATAACAAATATTCGGTCAAACTAATCTGTTTGTCCTCAATCTCCTCTATATCATATTCATCGTCAATTTCTCCAAATATTTCTTCAAGAATATCTTCAATGGTCAACATTCCATCAGTTCCACCAAATTCATCAACAACCAGTGCTACACTTCTTCTTTCCTTGATGAATGTATTAAGCAACCGATCAGCATTCATTGTTCCAGGAACAATTATTACTGGTTTAATTATTTCACTTAAAGTGGAAGGCTTGGCAAAAATATCATAGGAGTGGGCATACCCTATGATGTTATCAATTGATTGGTCAAAGACCAGAATCTTCGAATGACCTGATTCAACAATCAGGTTTCCTAAATTAGAAAGACTCTCATCTTTGCTTATAGCTACAATTTCATTTCGGGGTATCATGAAATCACGCAACTTAATTGAGTTAAGATCACGGGCATTTCTGAACATTTGCAGTTCTTGAAAGTCAATATTCTTCTGCGTCGGCTCAATAATTGTTTCTTCCAGGAGCTTATCAAGGTCCATGCTACTGAATGTGTACTCTTGGTGGCTCATCTTTACTCGGAACAAGTATCGCAAAATCAATTCAGCAACAAAAACAAACAACTTAATAATGGGATATAGAATGATATATATTAAATATACCGGGATTGCGAATAATCTAAGAATTCCATCCGAATTCAATCGGAAAAGTGTTTTAGGTATTAAGGTAGCAAAGAGAAAGTATATTAGTGATATGAATACAATTTCCAAGAAGGTATTAAAGAAGAGTGAACCTTGGTTGAATGTGTGAATATAAATTACATTTGTATTCATCCATTTGCTTGCGTATATGGCATAGGCAATTAGTGCGATCTTGTTTCCGAACCATAGTGTGCTTATAAATAAAGTTTGATTTTTAATAAAGCGTGAAAGTATGGAGGTGGAAAACTTGCTACGACTTCTGTCAACTTCAATTTTAAGTTTATTGGCTGAAGTAAACGCAGTTTCAATACCTGTGAAAAAGGCTGCTAATAGTAAATAGAATAAAACCAGACCTAGATGTTGCATTTAGAAACCAATATTCTAAACATGATTAATGGTAATACTAATTATTTGTTCTCATTTACGTACATCTCTCCTCTCGGTTTACGAATACGCCAGTGATTAAATGTTTCATCTGATTGCATACCGTCGCCATATAGTATTTTATCAGGAGTTGTAATCTTTACAAATAAATCAGAAAAGACTTTTTTGGTATTCTGATCCCAGATCAGATGTTCGGTATTCAGTTGCTCCCCTTTGAGATGATTAATAACCACGACATTTGATTTGGCTTCCATAATTTTTTTTGTTTCTTTATTGATGCCATAATTTGCGGTTATTTCAGTTCTGATCTTATTTGGATTAATGGAATCATAGAAAACGACCTTAAATCCTTCAGGAAAGATAACTTCTACTCCTTTTTTTGTTTCGTACCTATAGAGTACTGGAGCAGTGAGGTTATATTTTAGGAAGCCGCTTTCACTCTGAGCAATAGATACATCCTTAGCATACATGGTAGGAATAGTATCATGAGAATTTAAACGGCGAACTTCTTCAATATTATTATTACAACCAATTATTAATAGAGTGATCAGAACAAAAACTGAAGGTGTAAAAACAAGAAACTTCTTGTTTTTACACCTAAATGAAGGCTTGTTTATTTTACAATTCCCAGGAAATAAAATATTCACTATTTGATACCCCTAATGGTAGTGTTTTCATTTATCCAGCAACCTACTGTATATGACGCACCCTCCTGCATATCACGGAAGAAAAGATCATCTGATGCAGGATAATAGCGTGAATACTGTCCAATTTTACTATTTGCTTCTTCTGCAACAGAAGGATCAACATTTCTAGCTTTAATATACATATCAATAGCTGCCCAGAAAACAGTTTTTCCTGATAGATCATCTTCATTGCACATTGAAGAGCTGGCAGCATAAAGATCCCCAATGAAAATGTAAGCTTTTCCGTATGATGGATTGATTTGAAGTATTTTTAACGCATTAGCCCTAGCTTGAGGATAATTATGTTGTTCATAATTAACGGCAGCAAGTAAATTCAACGCTTTGATTTTATCTTCATTGTCACTAGCCAACTCAACTGCCTGGTTCAGATATTCTGCAGCTTTGCTGTATTGCTTTTTCTCACGCGACATACTTCCCATGAGATATGCTGATTTTCCGCTAGGTTGTAGCTTATGCAACATTTCAGTTGCTGAAAAGAACAAGTCGCTGTCAGTGCATTTTTTTCTGTCAAGCATAGTTGTCATTTTTGTAAGCATATCAACATTATCCGGTGTTTCAGCGAATTTCTTTGAATATATGGAGATAAGGTCCTCACATGAAGCAAATGGTTCAAAAGCCTGTTCTATATTTGCTTTAATATTATTCCAAGCTTCTATATTTTTGGGTTTATCTTGGTACTTTACAAGGTTGAAATCAATAATTGTACTGATTTGGTCATATGCTTCAACTATAGCAATTTTCTCAAGCTTCTCAATCTGAACCATTCCTAGAATTGTTTGGAAATAATAGGCCAATGCTGCTGACTCTGAATCATTGCCACCCAACTCAACTGACCTCTTGAAAGTCTGATAGTTTTCTTCAACATTTTCAGGCCTATAGGTGACCATTTCAATTCCCTTACGACCAAGCACGTATGCTTCACGATTAAAGCTACTTATTCTTTGGTCATATATCATCATCAGCGTGTCAATATATTTATTTCTAATGTTTACATCTTTTGATTCATCTATTCGTGCAGAAACCATTTTAGCTCCATCAATATATAGATTCTGTGAAGAAAGAGGACAATTTAGGAATACCCAACGCCAGTGTGGAAAAGCGTCTTTAATATTTTTCTGTCTGTAAAATTCTCTATATAGTGATAAGTGCATCACACAATTCACTGAATCTGCCCCATATTTTGGGCCTTTGGCAGTTGTTACCCCTTGTTCTTCATCATTCTGACCATAGGCAAGTCCCATTGACATAAAACCTGCAACAAAGACTGCCAGAATTATTTTTACACTTGTTTTCATTTTAATCTTAGTTTACTTGATTAATGCAATCTCTATTCATATTTTCTTATCACGAACCAACGTTCAAATATAGAAACTCCTAATGTGAACTTAACAAAATTTTCCTGTATTAGGTTTTCTTTCTTTGTACCCCTTGAGCCAAGCTCCACCGCGAGGTTTATTGTTGAGCTGGTTCTTGGTAATGGTAAACCTACACCAAAGCTTATGCCAAACTCTCCAATTCTTTGATTTCTTAACTCTAAAAATCCATTGGAGTATTTTAATCCAGCTCTGTAGGAGATTCTGTTGAAATAGCTGGAAACCGTTGAGGATGAAGGGTTAAAATAACCACCAATAGCAAACTGTGTGTTGTTCACAAGTGCTTCAGGTGATGCAGAATAAATAAACTTCTCCCATTGTTTATAAGCAAAATCACCACCAATTAGCCACTTATCTGTTTTGCCAAATGAAAAACCAGCCCCGACTCCTAGTGGTATAGTGATTTTATCATCCGATCCTTTATGATATAATATTGTATCTCTCAACGCTTCCACTCCAATTGAACTCTTTGTGTAAGTATATGAGAACCTATCGGATGTTGTTTTGATATTGGTTTGTGCAAATAAACTGGCTCCTACAGTATACTGAAATCCGTTTGAGCGTTGCTTGTGAAACATTGCCCCATAATTAAAGATAAAGTCATGAACACGAGTTGAATTAACAGTTTTGGAATTGTACCTAAAAAGAGTATCAGGGAATTCTGTGGCTGTTTTGTGATTCATTGTACCAAATAAATATGCTACATTAATCCCTACAGATAAATTCTTGGTAAGATCAAAGCTACTGCCAACATAAAATTGGTTTATACCCCCGCTTCCCTCATATATATTAGAATATTTGTCAAAAATTGTATCCACCTGATAATCTGTCATTTTATAACCTGTTGCACTGTATGGTAAAAGACCAAAACTTGCTTTCCACCAACCGGTAACAGGAAAACCGAATAAAAGATTACCTAATGATGCATAATCAGCTGATTGTGACTCTAGAGTGGTAGAAAGGTTGGTAAGACGGGCGTGCAAGCCGGCATCAAATACAAATGAGAGCGTATCAAACGCTGTATACGAAGCAGGATTTGCAGTATTAACAAAATATGGATTATAAATACCCTGGGTAATACCACCCATGGCCATATTATTCACATGTGTATTGGAAAAAAGTTCACCAATGCCGAATCGTGAATAGGGTGAACTTATTCTGTCTTGAGCGAATACTGTGTTAAAACACATAAGTGCTATAACAATCGGGAGTAAAAGTTTAGGTCTACTTTTCAAAATTATGTTGTAGTATTAGTTTCAAACCATTGAGCACCAGGTTTGGGGATGCAAAGATGTGACTTTTAAGCTTTTTATCAAAATAAAATGCATCACCCCCCGTAAGAATAATTTCTAATCCGGGATACAATTGCTCATATTCATTGATAAATCCATTTAATTCAAAAAGAACACCATTCATAATACCTGATAAAATTGACTTATTGGTATTATTACCTGTGAGTTCATTAAAAACCTCAGATTCAACTAACGGCAGCCTCCCTGTAAAAGTATGCAATGCTTTAAATCTTATAGTGAGTCCCGGTGAAATACTACCTCCAATATACTCTTTGTTTTTAGTGATGAAGTCATAAGTAATTGCAGTACCGATGTCAATTACCAGTATATTTTTATCAGGTAACAATGCTGAAGCACCAACCACAGCTGCAAGCCTGTCTTTACCAAGAGTTTCCGGGGTGGAGTATTTATTTATAATAGGTAGTCGCGTATTATGATCAAGTATCAGCCACCTGATTGATTTGAAATAGTTTGTAATACTTGATGGATCACTGGCTACTGAGCTTATGATACCAATGGGTATAGCATCACCATTGATCTCCAGGTTATTAATTACATTTGAACTGATAGAACTCAGATGTTTGATGAAAATCAATTCCTCATTCTCGAATAAAGCCACCTTGGTAAGTGTATTACCTTGATCAATAACAAGAATGGAATTGTTGTTCTTTTCAGGCAAATTCATCTAATCTATAAATATCTATCGTGCAGTAGTCTAAAATCCTAATTTAATATCAATATGCAAAATTACCCCATTTTGAACTGTCTCAATAATTTATTTTAAAATATTTGTTAAATCCATTTTCTTGCTTACCTTTGCAGCCCGAAATAAGGTATCGTAGCTCAGTAGGTAGAGCAACGGACTGAAAATCCGTGTGTCGCTGGTTCGATCCCGGCCGATACCACAAAAAAAACCGGTTGATAATTCAACCGGTTTTTTTTTGTTTTAAACTCATTGCTTAAATATTCAAGTTAGGAGGCTAATCAGCCAAAACGAGTATATAGTTGTTATCAACCTCTACTGTTCCTCCCTGGATATCAATTACTGTGATTTTATTTTCATTATCTTTCATTCTGATCTTACCGGATTTTAATGATGCTACCAATGGTGCATGTCCATAAAGGACTTCAAATGAACCCGTTCTTCCAGGAAACTGAACCAAAGTTACTTTACCTTTAAAAACAGTCTTTTCTGGTGTTATTATTTCAATGGTCATGGCAGCTCAGATTATTTTCCTGATAACATTTTCTTTCCTTTCTCCATAGCCTCCTCAATAGTACCAACTAAATTAAACGCTGATTCAGGATATTCGTCCATTTCCCCATCCAATAACATTCTGAAACCTTTTATTGTGTCCTCAATCGGTACAAATACTCCTTTAACACCTGTAAAATGCTCTGCCATATGAAATGGCTGTGACATAAACCTTTGTATTCTTCTAGCCCTATGAACAACCAATTTATCACTATCTGATAGTTCATCCATTCCAAGAATTGCTATAATGTCAAGTAATTCCTTATATCGTTGTAATATTTCCTTAACACGTTGAGCGGTTCGGTAATGCTCTTCTCCAACAACATCAGGAGATAAAATTCTTGAAGTTGAATCCAAAGGGTCGACAGCCGGGTAAATTCCAAGTTCAAAAATTTTACGACTCAATACTGTAGTTGCATCAAGATGCGCGAATGTAGTTGCCGGAGCCGGGTCTGTCAAGTCATCTGCAGGTACATATACTGCTTGAACTGAAGTAATTGATCCTCTTTTTGTAGAGGTAATTCGTTCTTGCATTATACCCATTTCAGTTGCAAGAGTTGGCTGGTAACCTACGGCAGATGGCATACGCCCGAGCAAAGCAGATACTTCAGAACCAGCTTGAGTGAAACGGAACACATTGTCAACAAAATAGAGGATATCCCTTCCACCTGACTTCTCATCGCCATCTCTAAAATACTCTGCCATGGTTAAACCGGAAAGAGCAACACGTGCACGTGCTCCTGGGGGTTCGTTCATTTGACCAAAAACGAGAGTAGCCTGCGATTTTGCCAATTCATTTTTATCGACTTTACTAAGATTCCAACCTCCCTTAGACATATCTTCCCTAAAGGCGTCACCATACCTAATAACTCCTGATTCAATCATTTCTCTTAGCAAATCATTTCCTTCGCGTGTCCGTTCACCTACACCACTAAAGACAGATAAGCCCGCATATCTTTTGGCGATGTTGTTGATAAGTTCCATAATAATTACAGTCTTACCAACTCCTGCACCTCCAAACAAGCCTGTTTTGCCTCCTTTTGCGTAAGGTTCAATTAGGTCTATAACTTTAATTCCAGTATAAAGAACCTCCTTCTGGGTAGTGAGATTTTCAAATAAAGGTGGATCACGATGAATGGCGTATGTTTTTTCACGTGATACATCACCCAATCCATCAATAGGATTCCCAATGACATTGAATAGTCGCCCTTTAACGTCTTCTCCTACAGGCATTGAGATTGGAGTGCCTAGGCTTATAACATCCATTCCTCTGTACAATCCATCTGTTGAATCCATCGCCAGTGTACGTATTGTATTTTCTCCAATATCTTGCTGACATTCAAGTATGATACTTCCACCATCATCTGTTTTTATTTCCAGTGCATCATAAATATTGGGAAGTTTAACTTCCTTATCGAAAATTACGTCAATTACCGGTCCAATGATCTGTGAGATCTTGCCTTTTACAGTTTCAGCCATAATATATTTAGCTAATATTTAGGTAGCAAATTTAGGAAACAATCCGAGACTGATATTGTTTGCATGCGAAAAAATTAAATGTTTTATATTAGGATATTGCGACAGTGCAGCTGGTCTATTATATCTTTGGAATAGTATGCCAAGTGTATTTTGAATATCTGTATCATGATCACTCTGGATAAATGGTTTTGTGGTTGCCCGAACTGTTATAAATCTATAACAGACATCTGATCAAAACCAATGACTTATTTTTGTATTTTGGCAGCCCAAAACAACCTATGGTTCAATCTTTTATTCATCAGCTAATAATAGTATAAATCTAAATTCTACAGAAATGCGAAATTCGATGCTTAAAGTCATTTTATTGATAGGGATACTGTTCTCGAGTGCCGTGTCAATAGCGTGTACAAATTTTATTATCTCAAAAGGAGCCTCAACTGATGGTTCAACAATGATTACTTATTCTGCCGACTCCCATGTACTTTATGGCGAATTATATCACAGACCGGCAGCTGATTATCCTGAAGGTACAATGGTTGATGTATATGAATGGGATACAGGAAAACATCTGGGCAAAATAAAGCAGGTTGCACATACGTATCTCGTTGTTGGCAATATGAATGAACATCAGGTTGCTATTGGTGAAACTACATTTGGTGGTAAGCCTGAACTGGTTGACACAACTGGTATTGTTGATTATGGTAGTCTGATTTACTTGACTTTACAACGTGCAAAAACAGCTAGAGAAGCTATTCAGGTTATGGGGGAACTTGTTTCAACCTATGGTTATTATAGTTCAGGAGAATCATTCTCCATAGCTGATCCGAATGAAGTCTGGATCCTGGAAATGATCGGGAAAGGTTCACCTATGCAGGTAAAAGATAAGAAGGGACGCATAAAAACAACTCATGATAAAGGGGCAGTGTGGGTAGCCTTGCGGATTCCTGACGGATATATCTCAGGACATGCAAACCAGGCTCGAATTACAACATTCCCGCTTAATGATCCTGAAAATTGTATCTATAGTCCTGATGTTATCAGTTTCGCACGTGATCGTGGTTATTACTCAGGTGAAGACAAGAATTTCAGTTTTTCAGATATATATGCACCAGTGGATTTTGGTGCAGCACGCTTCTGCGAAGCCAGAGTATGGGCAGGTTTTAACAGAGTCAACTCGGGAATGGGTAAGTATACTGAATATGCGAAAGGTTTTGATCTTAAAAACAGAATGCCTCTTTGGATAAAACCTGATAAAAAACTTAGTGTGCAGGATGTAATGAGCATTATGCGCGATTATTATCAAGGTACTGAACTTGATATGTCAAAGGATATTGGTGCCGGTCCATATCATTCAATAGTGCGTTGGCGTCCAATGACATGGCAAGTTGACGGAGTTGACTACCTCCATGAAAGGGCAATTTCAACGCAGCAGACCGGCTTCTCATTTGTTGCTCAGTCACGTAGTTGGTTACCTGATCCAATTGGTGGGATTTTATGGTTTGGTGTTGATGATACATACAGTACTGTTTATGTTCCTATGTATTGCAGTATGACTGAAGTACCTCATTCATTTGCCGTAGGCAATGGTTCTATGATGACTTTTAGTGATGATGCTGCATTTTGGGTGTTTAATCAAGTGTCAAATCTTGCCTATACCAGATATAGCAATATGATTCCTGAAATACAGAAGGTTCAGTCAGCTCTTGAAAACAAGTTTGTATCGTATACTAATGTGGTTGACAAGGCTGCTCTGGAATTATACAATAAAGATCCTAAAGAAGCTATTCAGTTTCTGACAGACTATTCAGTAAATCAGGGAAACAGCACAGTGTCGCGTTGGAAAGAATTATACGCCCACTTGTTTACAAAATTCCTTGATGGAAATATCAAGGTTAAGGATGGTAACAATCAAAATCCAAAAGTTGAACAACCCGGTTATGATGAATCTTATTATCGTATGATAATTGAAAAAACCGGTGATAAGTTCAAGGCACCTGCATCGTCAGGACATTAGAATAAGAGGAATAGATCATAAAAAGAAAGGCGAACCGGTAGGTTCGCCTTTCATTTTATATGGTTTACCCTCTGGATTCTTGATAATCTGAAGGCAAGTTCCTGTCAAGATGTTCAAAATGATAATGCTATTGTATTAAATGGTCAATACGTGTATGATTAACAGGAGCTATGAATAATTGACTATTAAATTTAGGTATACTCGTTATATAATCGTTAAGTAGTCGTAGAATAATCGCATAAAAACATCTAAAATGCGAAGCTAATGCGAAGCCTATGCGAACCTTATGCGAAGCTTGAGCTTATTTGGTACATCGTAAAACCAATTCTTAAATGAAATATCTGATTGATCTGAAAAATGTAACAGAGTGGTTAATTTTTTACGAGTGAGGTAATAAATCATGTAATTTTGCGTATTCTTATTTGATATCTTACTTGTTTGCTTATCAATAGGAAAGAAACAGTACGTATATACATATATTTATAAGCGATATGGAAACTCTTTCAGAAAACAGAAAGATCAGTAAAAGAAACCCTCTGATTATTGTAATAGTAGTTTTAATTGCCTTATTGGCCTTATTGGCGTGGTTGTTCCTTTCAACACGCTCAAAACTTAGCAATCTTGTAGCGGAGAAGGAAGAACAGCGCGTTGAATTACAATATGAACTCGATTCGCTCATAAATGTGCATAATGAAATGAAGGAGGAGTATGGCTCCCTTTCTGATTCATTGTCATCACAGGATAGTGTAATTCAGGCCAATGCTGATGAAATACGGAAATTACTCGATACCCAATATGAATTCTTTAAGGTCAAAAAGAAACTTGACAGGTTGCGCATCATATCACAGGGTTACTTGCATCAAATGGATTCACTCTATAATGTAAACCGTGAACTGCGGGCTGAAAATGAAGAAATTCGTTCTAGCTTTAGGCAGGAACAACAAAAAAGCACTACGTTGCTGCGTGACAAGGAGGTGCTTACTGAAAGGGTAAACGAAGCTGCAGTTCTCAGAGCTTACAAGATAACAGCCCTACCGGTTAAAGGAAGTGGTGAAAAGGAAAGACCGGTTGATAAGTCAAGACGTCTGGAAAAGATAAAAGTATGCTTCACTCTTGGTGAAAATCCACTTTTAGCTGCTGGTCAGAGAACAGTTTATATCCGCATTGCTGGTCCTGATAAACAAATTCTGACAAGAGGAGTTGGCGATGAATATTCATTCTCCTATAAGGGAGAAATACTCCAATATTCGATAAAGAAGACTATCAATTACCAGAACTCAGCACTTGATCTCTGTGAGTATTGGATTAAAAGATCATCTAACGATGAAATGCTTGCCGGTACCTATATCGTTACTGTATATGCTGATAATAATGAAATTGGTCAGAATAGTTTTGAATTGAAATAAGCATTCATTGCATGGTAAATGGATTTTGTTGGATTATTGAAAATTGACGAGTCGAATAATAGTTAATTGCTATTATTCTTCTTCGATTGTTACTGTTATTTAAAAGAGAGAAGCTTAACTTATAAGCTTCTCTCTTTTTTAATGTTAACAAATGGTTAAATTAATGGAAACTATTATCGTATATATCGTTTCCGCTCTTATCTTTGTATTCTTAATTATTTTCTATGGAACAGAAATTAATAACAATACTTGAAGGAGCAATCAGGTTATTCAAAAAGTATGGTTTACGCAGTATCTCAATGGATGAATTGGCTTTGTCATTGGGAATGTCAAAGAAAACGCTCTATCAATATATTGCAAATAAAGAAGATCTTGTCAAGAAAGCTCTGGAATATGTAATTGACAGAAACTCATTAAATGAATTTGACGATAACCAAAACTTGAATGCAATTGATATGTTACTTCAGATAAGTCATGCTGTCAGAGTTGAAACTGTAGAGATGAACCCTGTGGTAATATTTGACTTGCATAAGTTTTATCCAACCATTTATCATGAAATTTTTATCAAGAAGCGTGACATAATCTTTGATCAAATGCACAATAATTTTAAACG